>NZ_QTMJ01000007.1:22539-224101 GCF_003635485.1 Parabacteroides sp. AF19-14
CAGTCTGTCTATTGGTTATCGGCTCATTCTTTTGCTGGTTGTTTCTGGTGCCTCTTATTATTTATGCCCTTTTATTGTTTGTAGACGCAATGTTCCGCAATAAATGTGATTTACGTGTAGGGTTGTTATCTGTAATAGCCTCTTTTACGCAATTGTTTGGATATGGAGTCGGTTTTTTGAGAAGTATTATTTGAAAATTCATTTAAATGGAGGGGTATGCACAGAGGCTATTGAAGGATACCAAACTAAAGGAAAAGATTTTTAGTTGAGTAGTAGGCTTAAAGAAGATATTTTTTTGTGGCAAATGAATATTTTTATTGATATTTGTGGATAAATTTTATAACTTGCGTTTAAGTTGTAAACTATAATCTAAATGAAGAGAACACTAGGACTGACTTTGCTACTTTTCGCTACCCTTTTTTCTTGTATGCGCCAAGAAAAACCATTACCTGCGGAACTATCTCGTGCGGAATCTGTTATGTGGGAGCATCCGGATAGCGCATTACTCTGTCTTTCCTCTTTGGATAGCTCAATCATGAATGAGCCGGAAAATATACGTATGTACCATGCTTTGCTTAAGATTAAAGCTAAAGATAAGCTGTATATTCCTCATGAATCAGACTCTTTGATTAAATCAATAGTTCAGTATTATGAGGACTATGGGACTCCAGATCAATTAATGGAGGCATATTATTATCTAGGAAGTACATACCGGGATATGGGAGATGCCCCAAGAGCGGTGAGAGCTTTTCAAGATGCTGCGGACATAGGGAAAGATAGTAAGCGATATGATATATTAGGACGGGTTTATGAGCAGATGGGATATCGACTGGCATATCAAGGTTTGTATGATGAGGCTCTCGAAGCTTATAGGAAATCGTATGAATACAAGATGTATGATAAAGGAAAAGGAGAGGTGATCGCATTGAGGAATATTGCTCGGATCTATAACGCCAAGCAAGATACAGACAGTGCTATATACTACTATCAATCTGCTTATGAGAAGGCATTGTTATTAAATGATCAATCGAGAATAGATAATGTACTAAGGGAATTGAGTAGCATCTATATAGATATGGGAAAATATGATTTGGCTAAAGATTTGTTCAGTAAGGTTTCAAGTATGAAGAATCAAGCAAATATATATTTTGGATTAGGTTGTATATATGAAAGTTATAAGCAAATAGATTCAGCTCTATATTATTTTGAGAAAGCAAATGAGTATGGGAATATCTATATGAAAAAAAATACGTATAGAATCTTATCCAAAATAAAAAACCAAGAAGGAGACCGTAAATTAGCCTTGAATTATGCGTATAAATGTATAGAACTGTCTGATTCAATTAAGAATCAAACAAAAACGGAAGCTGTAGCAAAAGTTAACTCATTATATAAGTATCAGCATACAGAAAAGGAGAATGTTCAATTGAAAATAGATAATGAAAAAAGAAAAATTCGCAATTATCAATTTGCATTATTTGTTGTTTTAATTATTTTCTTTAGTCTATGTTATATATATGTGTTAGAAAAGAAGAAAAAAGCAGCGATTGAAAAGGAGAAAAAAATACGTCTATTGAAAGAGAATCAATATGCGGAAAGTTTGGATTGTATTGAATATAATAATAAGAAAATTTCATATCTAGAGGAACTTTTGCAGCAATCGGAGTGTCAAAGAGATAATTTTAAAAAGCAACTTGTGCAATCTCAAAAGGAATTATTAGAACTATCAAACCGAAAGATTCTTACTTCTCAAAATGAAAAAAGTTTGCTTGAAATAGCTTTTCGAAAATCCGAAGTCTATCGGTTATTTCATGAAACAAGTAATAATACTGATACGGAAATTCAGAATAAGGATTGGAAGGAGTTGAGAAAAGAGATTGATACAACCTATTCAAATTTCACCGCTCAATTATATGCTTTATACCCGCAAATCTCAGAGTTAGAACTCCATATTTGTTATTTGATAAAAATATCCATGCCCGTGAAGGACATTGCAAGGTTAGTTGGACGCTCGACTCCTGCAATAACAGCATCCCGGATTCGTCTCTATAAAAAGATTCATGGAACAGAAGGTACCGCAGAAATGATGGATAAATTTATCGCTGATTTATAATAACTTAATCGCTGTAAACAAAAAGTAAATAAGAAGTAAATCCTATTTTGCTTATAGATTTCTCATAGAGACTATTTTTGTTTATAAAAATAGATAATGAAAAAGAGAAGTTTTATATTGGGATTAGTATTTCTGATGTTTGTTTCTTCAGTTGTGTATCCGAATAGAGTGAAGGATACTGAACAATCTTGGGAAGAAGAGGAAGATCGTTCTATAATATCTTCTCCTACATTATCAATAGATGAAAATAATATTTACATCCATTCTAATAAATTATTGGATGGACTTAATGTGAAAATTATAAATATAAAAGGAAATGTACTTTATAATGACATCATAACTGTTTCTTCTGAGATAGAATATCCTATTTCTATAGATTTTTTGCTGAATGGTGATTATAAGATATTTATCTCAAAAGGAAATAATTATTTGGTTGGATATTTTGATGTGTTAAAATAGATATTATCAACTTAAATCTTTAAATCATGAAAAGATCTGTATCTTTATTAGGCATACTATGCCTATTCGTATCGTTTAGTGTCCAAGCCCAGTACACGAACATACAGACGTGGGGACAAAAATTGTATTATAACGGGAGTGATTATCCGGGTACATTTTTGAAATTAAAAGTTGCGGTCGCTAATCCTCGTATCTCAGGAACAGGAGGAAAGGTCGTTTTCTATGATTCAGAAAGCTCCCAGTATAATTATATAGAAGTAAAGGGGGTTTATCAATCTTCGGATGCTCGGTTGAAAACCAATATCACTCCCTTAAATAGTGGATTAGGAACCATATTGGGGTTAAAACCGGTATCTTACAATTGGAAAAGTGAGACATCGCAATTGAGATCAGCAGAAGCGGTACCTTCTAAAGCTTTTGGTTTCTTGGCACAGGAGGTAGCTGAGGTTATGCCAGAGATTGTGACGTTAAGTTCCACAGGTGATAGCTTGGTGGATTACACGGCTGTTATACCCGTTTTAGTACAGGCTGTAAAAGAATTGGACGCTACTATCCAACAACTGGAATTGCAATTGGATGAAAAAGCTAATTTGTCTGATTTGCAGAATAACAAGAATTTGACGAGTAAGTCTTTGCTCTCGAATGCGGTAATGAATCAAAATACGCCGAATCCGTTTAATTCTACCACGAATATATCCTTTACGATCCCTACATCCGCACGTTCTGCTTTTATCTCTATTTGCAATTTGCAAGGAACTCAAGTTAAGAAATTCGATATCGCTACCCGGGGAGAAGGTAGTATAATGGTAAGCTTTTCTGATCTAGGTGTCGCAGGTATGTATATGTATTCTTTGGTAGTAGACGGACAGTTGATCTCAACGAAACGTATGCTATTGGTACAATAATATTTATTTCTATTGAAGCTATAGTTTTTTTGATAAGATTGAGTGATACCGTCTGTAGAGGGTATCCTCAATCTTTTTTATACAAAAGATATGCGTTTATATTCCATTATAATTCCTGTTTATAACAGGCCGGATGAGCTTGATGATCTGTTATCAAGCCTTTGCAAGCAAACCTATGTCCATTTTGAGGTTATCGTGGTGGAGGATGGCTCTACGATACCGGCGAAAGAGATCGTAAGGCGATACCAAGAGCGGTTGGACCTCCATTATTGTGTGATCACGAACTCCGGCCCGGGTATGGCGCGTAATCATGGCGCTAGGCAAGCGCTTGGCGAGTATCTGCTCATACTGGATTCTGACGTGGTACTACCCTCCACGTGGCTTGAGCATATACACGACTCGTTGAATCATTATCCGGTGGATGCGTTCGGTGGTCCGGATAAGGCGCATGCCTCGTTTTCCCCGATCCAGAAGGCGATCAATTACGCCATGACCTCATTCCTGACGACCGGTGGTATCCGCGGCGGGAAGAAAAAGTTGGATAAATTTTATCCCCGTAGTTTTAATATGGGAATAAGGCGGGATGTATATGAGCGTCTGGGCGGTTTTTCCGGCATGCGATATGGTGAGGACATTGATTTTAGCATACGGATCATGGAGGCTGGTTATCGGACCCGGCTATTTCCTTCGGCATGGGTTTATCATAAAAGGCGGACGGATCTCATGCAGTTCTTCCGTCAGGTGCGTCATTCGGGGGAGGCCCGGATCGCGTTGAACCGGAAACATCCCGGCTCATTGAAGCTGGTACATTGCTTACCGGCATTATTCACGTTTTCAGTCTGTCTATTGGTTATCAGTTCATTCTTTTGCCGCTTGTTTCTGGTGCCTCTTATTATTTATGCCCTTTTATTGTTTGTAGACGCAATGTTCCGCAATAAATGTGATTTACGTGTAGGATCGCTATCCGTAATAGCCTCTTTTACGCAATTGTTTGGATATGGTACTGGGTTCCTTAGAAGTATTATTTGAATGTTTATCTATTTATATTTTAGAACAACTTATATGAAAACAACAAGACTTTTTTCTTTCTTAATTTTAATTAGTTTAGTATCAAACGCAAATGCTCAACTCCGGGTTCTTTCAAATGGACGAGTACAAGCAGGCCTTTTAAAAGACAATAATGAGGACTTAGGAAATGTAACCTCAATGCAGATATATGGTCGGATAGGGGATGCACGCGCAGGTTCGAAATTAACATTTGGTGATTTTGGACAATATGCAAATCAAGGTTGGAATGTGTTTGCTGGAGAATATGGAACCACGGATACGGATCAACTTTGGTTGCATGGGAAATTGGGTATTTATATGACTACAAATGGTTATGCTAACAATGTCGTGGCGTATTACAATCCGGCTAGTAATACTAATTTCGTGTTCAATACGAATCTTCGTGTGAATGGAGTGAATATAACTTCAGACGCTCGCTTGAAGGAAAATGTAGAGTCGCTGCAAAATCCATTAGCTCTTTTAGAGCAAGTGAATGGGGTCTCTTATTCATACAACCTCTCTACACTTGAGGAGAATAGGGAGCAGGATGAGTCTAAGTTCTCTGCCACATTGGATAATGGGATATCGGGAAGTTCCTCCGATTCAGAGGAGATTATGGATGCCGCTACTATCGCAAAGATAAATAGAGACAAACAAATCCAAGCAGAGATAGATCGAAGAGAGGCAGCGGAGGCTAGTCGTAAACGAATTGGTTTTTTGGCTCAAGACATACAAAAGGTATTACCCGAACTTGTACAAACGGATGAAAACGGGATGATGTCTATAGATTATATAGGTTTTATTCCGCTTATCGTAGAAAGTATCAAGGAGATGCAACAAACGATCCAACAACAGAATGAGGTGATTGATAATTTGCAAGCTCTACTATCGCCGGAGGTACAATCTCAATTACGTTCGAACACGACTTCCACAAGTAATATAAGTGCTGTGGATGGCGCAAAATTATATAATAGGGAAGGTGCATCTGTCTCTTATACCTTACCGGCGACGTTTGTGTCTGCTAGTCTACAGATATTTGATGTCACAGGTAAACCCGTGAAAGTTATTAAGTTGGATAATGGAAGTAGTAATGTGGTAGAAGTAAGCCGTTCGGAACTTGGTTATGGAACGTTTATTTATACGTTGTTTGTGGATGGGAAGAAAGCGGATACTTTGAAGAAGTATGTAAGTCTGTAATCTCAAGGAATTAAAAATAGAAATAACAGAATCATAAATTCTTTGATATGAAAGAGAGAATCGTCTTTTTTACATGTATCGTATTGACTTGCTTATTTTCCCCGTTATCATCACAAGAGGTTGACACGAGAAGCTGTGTGAGTACTTATACAAATCAGACAGTTTCATCAAGTGTATCAGTTTTGGGCTGTAATACGTTGGCTGTCCAAAATGTAACCGTGGCAAGTAATGGTAATTTATCTCTTTCCGCTCCGGCGCAAATTACGATTAATGGGCCTTTTGAGGTAAAGTCTGGCGGAATTTTGAATATTAGGCAATCCCAACAAATGATATTTACTTATACTTATGATGCGTCAGGAAATAGAACAACACGGCAATTTAGTGCGATGGCTTCATCTTTGGAGGCCGTTCCCGTAGACCAAGAGGAGGATTGATCAAAATATAATTTAAGTATACTTATAGATGAAATTAATATATTTATATACGATAGGGATATTTATCATGTTTATGTCCCCATCTTCTTATTTATGTGCCCAAGGAGTTGCTGAGAATAATCAATTTTTCGATTGGAAGGAAAGTGATTACAAGGCTTATGAGGATTCTTTATTGAAGGCTTTATATCCTCCGGTTATAGCGAAAACTGCAGAAAATCCGGAAAGGTTTTCACAGCAACCTCAGGCTTTTGTTCCTAAAGCCATATCTGATAATACTTACGTTCCGACTACAGTTACAATAGATAAATCGAAAGCTGTAGGAGAGATACCGATACAAACAGGTGTTTCCCCGACTGGAGCTAAAACCTATACGGTTCCCATACAGGTTTATCCGGGTATAAATGGATTTGAACCCCAATTATCATTGGCTTATAATAGCCAGCAAGGAAATGGCATCGTTGGTATTGGATGGGGTATTGGCGGTGTGCAATCGATCATGCGTACGAGTAGGAATATTTATTATGATGGTAAGCCCCAAGGAGCTTTACGTACGAAAGCGGATGCGTTCGTGTTAGACGGGATGCGTCTTATAAAGATCTCAGAGAATGCGACAACTATTAATTATGAGTCCGAGCAAGGCAATATAAAAGTAAAAGCTTTTTTGTCCGGCGATGTCGTGAAATATTTTGAGGTATTTTATCCTAATGGAACCAAGGGCATATTTGGATATGCCTCAAATACAAGCAATAAGATCTTTTATCCGATAGTTTCTTTGTCTGACTTGCGAAATAATCAGATCCTATATACTTATGTCGAGCAAGAAAACCATTACAGATTGACAAAAGTTGCTTATAATGGTGCCTCTGTGGAATTTCAGTATCAAGCCTCACGACCGGACCCCTTGGTCTCTTTTATAGGGGGGCTTAAGACAGGGGAAAGCTACTTGCTGGCTAAAATCATCAGTAAATTAGGCTCTACTGCGCTTTGTACGTATAGCTTGAGCTATAAAAACCAGAACAATAGCTCAGTTTTAAGCCAGATAGATTATTCCGCCTCCGGGCAATCTCTGAACCCTATAAAGCTTTACTATGGAGAAGGCATAACAGATGGGTCTTATGATAATGGTTCTGTCACACAGCTATATAATTGGTATGAATCAACGGATCCTGCTCGTATCAAGGTAGTGAAAGGAAGGTATGATTATGCGTCGGGGGCAGATGGTTTGATCTCTTTGCCTAATGAGAATCCCTATTGGGAGCATTACAGACATTCGACGGCTTTTCAGCATTCCCAGAATAGATATGACAATAAATTCACCGGAGAAGAGAAAATCTATCTTTATGCCGGATTGAATAGCGAGTACGCTTCCCCCATGCCCAATCTTACGACCGGAGCTAATTTTATCGATATCTTTTGTGCGGATTTGGAGGGAAAGCAAGAAGAGCATATCATAAAAGTAAACAATGGCGTTTCCGGTGATAATGATCAAGTGACTTTCCGTGTATATAGGGCCAGTTTGACTGTGGGATTGGTATCTAAATATACACGGACTTTTAATTTCCCGACCGTATTGACCGATGCGGATGGGGCAAAGAGCATACATCCTAAGTTTTATTATACAGGGGATTTCAATGGGGATGGAAAACAGGAAGTACTAGCGGTCTCTTGCCATCATCCTTTTGGAGAGACCAGTAAGACCTCTAAATGCTATATATTTGATTTGGAAAGTGGTAAGGTCTTATATCAGAGTTACTTGTTTCCCTATAACGTTAATTTTGTAGGCACGGAGCAGCCTGATCCTGAGGACGCATTTCAGAAAACAGATAGACTTCTGGTATTAGATTATGATGGAGACGGGAAAAGTGACATCGCTCTTATTAATGACTCCGGGGTAAATATATATACTTTTGATGTTTCCGGTAGTACTTGGACGGGCCGAAAAGTCTCTACTTATACCGGATTAAAAAAGGTGGATCTAAAAGATCGCTCGCTGTTGCTGGGGGAGATCAACGGAGATGGGCTTATGGATTTGCTGGTATCTCCGAAAAAAAAGGATCCAGTCTATACGTGGGCCGCTTATAACTCGATGGGAGATGGACAATTTTATAAATCCACGTTTGCCGGTACTCAAAACTCGGGGATTTCTACGGATGGCTTTTTGCTACAAGATGTAAACGGGGATGGTATGACAGACTTGATCCGGTATCATAGCTCCGGTTTCTTCACTTACCTCGCTAAGAAAAATAACGTGGGTTCGGTTGAATGTGCCCAAAATTATACATCGAAATCAATCTTGATCCCGACTAATATAAACAGTCATAATTATTTTAGTCAATTGGTCAGCTTGAAGAATGGAGTGGTTACAAAATATTCATTCAAGAGGAATGACAATAAAGGCGTTTTGGCCACGGGTATGGCGAATAGTTTGGGAGTGGTCGAAAAGAACACATACCTGTTGATGAATGAGGAGGCCATATCTTCCGGTACTTATGCTAAGGGTGCGAACGCTGTTTTCCCGTATGTGGACATTCAAGAGTCTATTCCTGTCATAGCCTTTTCCAGTACTTATATGAAAGGTAACCGGGTTGATAATTTCACTTTCACGTACCGAGGTGGTGTTATTCACCGCCAAGGATTGGGGTTTAGGGGATTTGAGAGTATATTCCGTACGAATTTGAAAGGGCAGCTTACGGAGCAATATTTTGATCCTTATAAATATGGCATATTGAAGAGTGAGGTTTCACCTGAGGCGAAATCGACCTATAATTTTGCCGTTAATGTTCAAGCCAATAAAACGGTCAAGATACGTTTAAGCAATAAGACAGAGCAGGACTTGCTTAAGGGTATTACTGCTACTACCGCTTTTGTATATGATACTTATGGAAATGCGACGCAAGAGACTATCACTTACACTGGGGGTATTACGGTAAAAAAGGCGAACACATTTTATAACAATACGGCAGAGAGTGGATATCTTATTGGTTTCTTGACCGATCAGAGCGTGACTACTACTCGTAATAGCAGTACTTATACCGAGCGAATGAATATTCCTTCGCATACGAACGGCTATGCGAATAGCAAGGTGTTCTATAAGAATGGAAATAAAGCGAAAACTTACGAGTATGTTTATGATACTCCGGGTAATATCACAAAAGAGACGCTATTCTTGTATGGTTCGGATAAAGGGCTGAAGACCGAATATGCTTATGATACGAACGGTCGATTGAAAAAGGTGACAAACCCATTAGGACTTGCAAATGAGTTTTCTTATAATACGGAGGGGCGTATGTCTTCTGAGAAGGACCACCGGGGAAAGTCTACGGCGCATACGTATGATCCATTTGGTCGGGAGACAAGTGTCACGTTCCCTGATAATACTACCGCTACTGTATCTTACGGATGGTCGGAGGAAGGGACAAACGCTTTGTATGCCATAACCCGTTCTGTGACGGGTAAACCTACTACTAAAAGTGTATATGATGCGTTGAATAGAGAGGTAAGAACGGCCGAGACTCGTTTTAATGGCAGTTTTCTAAAAACGGATAAAATTTATGATAGTTATGGAAGGGTGCAAAAAGTCTCTCGTCCGTTTGCCGGTAGTTCGGCTACGGCTTGGAATATCTATAGTTATGATACGTATGATCGCTTAACCGCTATATCGGAACCTTCCGGAAGAAAAACGACTCATGGTTATAGCGGCAATAGTATAACAACGGTGGAGGATGGAATCTCTGTCAAGCGGACGTATGATGCGTTGGGCAATCTTATATCTGTGGTAGACCCAGCAGGAACGATTACCTATAATCTGCGTCCGGATGGACAACCTTCTTCTATCGTCGCACCGGGTAACGTGACTACTTCATTTGGTTATGATGGTTTCGGCCGTCGGACTAGCTTGGGCGATCCTAGCTCTGGTACGACAACTTATGCTTATGACGCATCCGGCAACCTATTGAAAGAGACGAACGCAAATAATAAGGTTATCAATTACACATATGATACGTATAATCGCCTTAAAACGGCGACTTTACCAGAGTTTACGACTACATATACTTATAATGGCTACGATGAGTTGACGAAGGTCTCTTCTTCTGTCGGAACTTCCATTGATTATGTATATGATGCGTTGGGTCGTCTGTCGAGCCAGACAGAGACGGCGGTAGACAATAAATATTTACGAAAGGATTATACCTATAACGGAGGAAATGTAAGCTCTATTAAGTATACGTCTCAATCCGGAGTTTTGACAACCGAGAATTATAATTATGCGAATGGTCATTTAGTTGAGACCAAGCTGAATAACCAAACATCCATATTTAAGCTCACGAAAGAGAATGACATGGGGTTACCTACCGAGGTACGCTCCGGTGCCTTATCTCGTACCTATGGATATGACAGTTATGGATTCCCTACTTCCAGGAAGATACAGAAAACAGGGGTGACCACATTCCTCCAGAATATGGAGTATGTTTTCGATCCTGTTAAACGGAACTTGACTTACCGGAAAGACATTAATGTATCCCAAGAAGAGAAATTCTCTTATGATAATCTTAATCGTCTGACTTCCTACAAAGGGCTTATGGCAACTTATGACGCGAAAGGAAATATCTTAACCAAAGGGGATGTCAGTGGTACATTCGCATATAATACAAGTGGCAAGCCTTACGCCATATCTTCCTCTAGCGTGGCAAATGGTATTATGTCTTCCGCCACACAGGTTATTAGCTATACCTCTTTCAAGCGTCCGAACGCTATTACGCAAGATGGTAACGTGGCCTCGTTTACCTATAACGGCAATCAGCAGCGTGTGAAGATGCAGGTGGCTAAAGGGGGTAGCCGTTTGTTGACCCGCTATTATTTGGGGGATTGCTATGAGATCGATGAGACTCCCTCGGGTAATAAGGAGAAGCTGTATTTGGCGGGAGAGAATTACTACGACGCTTCGGCGGTATTGGTGAAGGATCATACGAATAGCTGGAAACTTTATTATATAGGTCGTGATTATCTGGGAAGTATCACGGATATCATCACCGAGGCAGGGACGAAATACGCGAGTTATAATTTTGACGCATGGGGTCGCCAACGTAACTCATCCAGTCACGTTTACATCCCTTCGGGGCAGGAGGTAGAGTTGTTCCTTGGTCGTGGCTACAGTGGCCATGAACATCTTAAGGAGTTTGGTCTGGTAAATATGAACGCCCGCCTGTATGACCCGGCTCTGGGTCGTTTCCTCGCTCCTGATCCGTTTGTCCAGATGCCGGACTTGTCCCAGAACTTCAATCGTTACAGCTATGCCATGAACAACCCGTTGAGGTATGTGGACGAGGATGGAGAGTTTATCCATATTATAATAGGTGCGGTTATCGGAGGAACAGCAAATTTGATCTATAAGGCTGTATCGGGTCAACTTCATAGTTTCAAGGATGGATTTGCCGCATTTGGTATTGGAGCCGCCGCCGGAGGTTTGGGGGCTGCGACTGGTGGGTTGGCCTTTGCCGCTGCTGGAGGTGCCGCCGGGGGAATCGGAGGCTTTTTGGCTGGAGCCGCCGCAGGTTCGGCGAGTACGGCGGTGATGATGCCTGTCCAAAGTGCGGGTAACTCGTTGTATTTCGGGGACCAGTTTATGAGCTTGAAGGATTATGGCTTGGGTATTTTGGGTGGTGCCTTGACAGGTGGAATCGGAAACGGTATGGTTGCCGCCTTGAAAGGTAATAACTTCTGGACAGGTAAGGACGTTAAATTCGGACGGACGATCTTCTCGTTCAAGAACACGGCGACAAGACCGGCACCGGAGATGAGGTTGATGGAGGCATCTACTCCTTCAGTAAATGTAGAGCGACCAAATCTAACTGCTACAGGAGATAAAATATCTGTGGCTAATGATCATAATACTTATACTGTTTATCAAGGAGTTGATGCAAATGGAGATGTACGTTATATAGGGATTACTAGCAGAAAGCCAGAAGTTAGATTCTCAGAGCATTTGAATTCAGGGACGAATAGGGCTACACTTGATTATAGACCGATACAAGGAACTGGGAACTTAAATAAGTTAGATGCTAGAATAATGGAGCAGAAATTGATAAATCGATATGGAATGCAGAAGAATGGAGGTTCTTTATATAATTTAAGAAATGAGATAAAACCTAAGTTTTGGGATAAGCATGGAATAGGTAAGTATTAATTTATAAAAATATTATCTTTACTGCAAAAAAGAAACTTGTGATAATATGGCAAAACGAATAGTGACAAAAATGGGAGATATTTTTTGTGTAGAAATAGATAATGGTTATAAAAGATTTTTTCAATATATCATTAATGATATAGAAGCTTTGAATAGCTCTGTAATACGAGTTTTCAAGACCCATTATCCCATGGATTATAGGCCGATTATAGAGGAGATTGTGATGGATGAGGTAGAGTTCTATGCCCATACGGTTTTACGTGCAGGGATAGTTTATGGGGCTTGGTACAAAGTTGGCAACTCAAAAGAGATAGGTGAAGGTCATAAGGATGTTCTATTTGGAACAGCTAGTGATGTCCGAGTTCTTCCAAACAAAGAACTTGAGTTTGTCAGTCCTTCGGAGAATTGGTATGTATGGCACATTAATGAACCTCCTTTGTTTGTAGGTAAACTTACGGAAAAGTATAAGGATTTAGAACAAGGTGATGTAATGTCTTATGTTTCTATAATTGATAGGTTGAGAAATGGAAGGTATATGCGTAAATGTCAAGGGAATGGATAGTTATGAAAAGAAACAGTGAATATAAATAATATGAAAGAATAGATAGTAGAATGGCTTTTGAATTTATGCCGTAACGAGGTAATACCAGAAAATAATGTAACATTAAATTTTGGTGTTTTTGAGTCTATATTAAAAAATAGGCTGTTTCGTGATAGAAAATGAGACAGCCTATTTTTTTGTTTGAGTTTTGTATATGTACTGATGCCGAGCTTATTTCTGAACTTTAATAAGTGTAGTTACACTATACAATCTGTTGATATATCTATCATCATAGAAGGCTTATCGGTGGAGCCGCCGCAGGTTCGGCGAGTAGGGTGATGATGATGCCGGTTCAAAGTGCGGGTAACTCATGATTTACAACCCACTATTGATAGAATACGATCAGGAAAGTTGTTTACGTTTCGTCATGATGGATCAACCTAATTATAATAATGTGACTTGTATTTCGTTAGAAAAATATCAAAAGTGAAATTGTATCAAATAATTATTGTGGAGATATGAGGGTCATCAAAATTTTCTTGCTGTTTGTTTGTTGTATTTCATTAGATGTACAATCTCAAACATTTTTGTCGGACACATTGGGTATCAATGAGGATGGCTCTGTTATCATTGCTAAAAGTTTGGCTTTACCCGGCTGGATTCTTGGAGTGGATGTGGATTCGACGGATAATTTGCTTTTTATCCGGTATCGGAATTTGTCGAAAAATGAGACTTCCTTGAAAAATAAGGGGGGAATATCCGTTTACTCCTTGGCTGATCAGAGGATGCTATGGCAACGTCCTGTCAATTATTTTAATCAAGATCCAAAGTTGACTTCAGAGGGAGTTTTGTTCGTGACAATGGGGAAGGCTACATCGTTGCTGGATTTGAAAACAGGTAATGAGGTTTGGAAGAAAAAGAAAATGATTCCTTATTGTGTGGACGCTAAGAACCGGATGTTTTTGGCTTATAAAGGCAGTTATATGAACGGGGTGTCTAACGAGTTGGAAGGCCATAGCCTTGCGACGGGAGAAAAGATGTGGAGCCGGAAAATGAGCCATGTATATGGATGGAATGAGAGTGGTTTACTGGATGACTCTACTCGATTGATTGTCTCGGATGGGATTCATCTGGTTCACATGGGAAATGGGGAAGGGCCGAGTTATGCCATGCCGACTGGGGCAAGTGATTATAAAGAGGCCGTCGCTCTTGGTGCGCTCGGTGTGGTGACGGGTGTCTTAACCGGTTTTGCAGCAGTGCCTACCGGGCCGAAGAAGGTGATGGAACTGGTATCGAATGTTTTATCGGACGACACGGTTTTTTACGTGGCAAGCCGGGAGAATTTGTTTTGTCTGGATCGGCAGTTGCAACCTAAATGGGGGTATCCGATACCTGATGGAATGGGATCTCGCTCTCATTTGTTTGCGAGAGGAGATAGCCTTTATATGATTAATATGGGAACAGGGTATCGAAATACTATTTTTGATACTTCTGAGGCTTATGCTCACGAATACTTAAGACTGAAGGTTGGCTGGCCGTTTATCGCCTGCTTCGATAAACGAAAGGGGGAGAAGGTTTGGTTTCGCCAGCTCTCGGATAAGAAAGAGATGGTGGAGGAGTTTGATATAAATTGGGAAGAGGATGCTCTGATGGTGTTGTTTTCCGATCATATCCGGAAATACTCGTTATCTGGGGATTCCTTATTGAGTGAGGTATCATGGAATACCGAAGTAAACGGGAAGTTATTATATCTTACCAATTCTTCTTATTTCTTGCAGGATTTTGAGGATAGTACATCTTATCAGCGATATAAACGCCCGGATTCGATTTATTGTTTGGTTACAGATAAGAATGAAATGGTTGAGCTAGACCAACAACTGAATGTTTTACAAACTTATCCTTTGTCTAGGTTACGTCCATTCAGGGATTTACCAAATGGGGATAATTTGATATTCTTGGGAGACAAAACATTGTGGGTTAATTCAAAGGGTGAAAAGAAAGCTTATTTACATACCTCATCCAAGATGTTTAGGGTAGGTGAAAAGTTTTTCATCTATAGTTTGGATGGTAAAAAGATATATGAATTTCCTTTATAATTAGGGGATATCCAAAGGCGGGTTGGATTGGTAAGTCGTATACAAATGCTTACATGGATAGAATCCCTGTTTTTGACAATGTATCCAAATAGTTTATTATATAACTATCAATGTTTTTAGGTTCTAGGGTATCCCTTGTCCAAGAAACTTGCTTTCCTGTTTCATCAATTTCTTTTTTAGCCCTATACAATAAATCGAAGTCACGCAGTAAAGATATTTTGGAATGTATATATAGTTGACTTAAGCATTGGATTACTTCTAAGACAGTTCTTCTTTTGTGATAATTTTCAAATAAGAGAAATCGAAGATAGTTCAAAAGTATGTATTCTTTGTTAATATCTAAATTGAACTCACATATAAGAATATCCATTCTTTTCCTTAGATCCTTTTGATTATCTATACAAGGTATCTGAGAAGCGAAGTCTTGCATGTTCTTGTTGACAAAGTCTGCTTTTATCATATTTTTAGACCAGGTTATCCATTTTTCATCAATTTCCATATCAAATACTGTCATGGCAAGTATCTCGAGGGTGTTTGGTACTTTATTTAATATTGCGGTGGGATTATAGAATGTGGATGTACGCAAATCAAAACGTCTCATAGCGTACAAAAGTTCTTCAATACTTTTATTTAGGTCTAACTTCGGAAAGACTTTGACTGGTATGGTGAAAAAAGCCATGTCTTGCTTTATCTCAAAAATACATTTCTCGCTCAGATAGCGATTCACATTTTCGATATGCTGTTCTTTGTCTTTTATTGATTTAGGTATATAATAAGGAATAATCATGCAAGTGAACCAATCTTCTTTTCCTTCATTCTTTAAAAGGCAAACCTCAATTCTGAAAAGTTTTCCCTCTTTTATGCATTCGAATGCTGTTTGGCTGACCTTTTTGGGTGGACTATCCCAAAGATAGAGTCCCAATCCTTGAAGTATGTATTTTCTTAATGTCTTTGGTCTCTTATAATTGTTGATAAAAGTCAATGTCAATGTCAGAGGTAAAATAAATATGAAGGGAATCAATGAGATTGCGATCAGTAGGTCCAATGGAATATTTCCGGATATGAGACCTGTAATAATTAGAATAGCCATACAAGGTATACAAAGGATAGTCACTAAAGAAAGTGAATATAGTAACCATCCTTTCAAGGTCAGAAACTCTAGATGAGTAAATTTACCCAAATCATGTATTATTAATTGTAGGTATTGTTTGATTGTAGAGATTGATATCTTATTTTCTTCCAGTTCCATTATGCTTGTTTAATGTCTATATTAATTACAAAATTACAACATATCCTTTATAAACTGGTATATTTCATGTAAATATGTAATAGATTACTTCATAGTTATGGTTAAATGTATTGTCAAGAAAGATATTTTGGCTATTTTTAATTTTTACCTTCTGAACATTTAGGGGTTCACTCTGTTTTAACAAAGCATTGGATATCCGGCATGTATTTAGTAGTGAATTAATTAAACGTCAAAATTATGAAGGTGAAAATATTATACACGGCTTTAATCTCATTGATCGCGGGAGGAGCGATGGCGCAAGATTGTACGTTCTTCTTTCCGCAAACAGAGGGAACGGTATGGGTCCGTAAAGGATATGACGCGAAGGGAAACTTACAATCTGTTATGAGTTATCAAGTGGATGAGGTGGAAACATTGCCTTCCGGCCAAGAGGTGGAAGCGGACTACGTATATACTAATCCCTCCGGTACGATCGTGAACAAAGGAGATATCAAGGCATACTGCCAGAATGGAGAATTTTTCCTCGACTCGAAAGAGACGCTCTCTTATCCGGGAGTGGTATCGGAAATGAATACGAATGTGGATATCACGGAGAACTTTATAAATTACCCAAATCCGTATGCGGCTAATTTCGATAAGAATAACGTGTATTTCGACGAGGCTTCCGTAAAGATCTACGATAAGAAGAACCGGAAGAATCGTAAGGATATGGCCATTAAGGATCGTGAGTTTATTAAAACGGAAAGCATAACAACTCCTGCCGGTACGTTCGATTGCGCTAAGGTAAAATATAATATCGCTACACGTTCCCCTAAATCAAAGGAGACAATCACTGGGTATGGCTATGAGTGGTACAGCCCGAATGTAGGCTTAGTGCGTACGGAACAATATGATAAGAATAACGTATTACAATCCTATACGGTATTGGAAGAATTAAAATAAAAAAGGCGACTACAATCTTATGATTTGTATTAACCGGTTTAAGTGGATACGCTGTTGCTGAGAAGTGACAGCGTATTTTCTTTTATGGGAAAGATTGGGCAATTTTCTTTTTGTTTGACGTTTTTCGTTAACTTGCGGCAAATTTCGAAAAATGGAAAGAGAATATAAATCAAAAGTGGGATGGTGGTATCATCTGGTGATTATCATGGTGGTAATTGGTTGTGTGGCTGCGTTTTTGCGTACCAATATATCGGTTATAGTGGGTATGATGGTCGCTGCGTTGGGGGTGCTTCATGTTTTCTTTAATACGTATTACCGGATAACGGAAGATGATATGTTGATAGCGCATTGTAGTATTTTCCCGGAGAAGAAGATCGCTATCGCTGATATAGAGGCGTTGGAATCTATCGTGATGCCGGTGTCAAGCTACGCCCTTTCGTTGGATCGGCTGATCATATGGAGCAATGGGAAACCTTGGATGCTCATATCTCCGACCAACCGGGCTGATTTTATCAAACAGTTGAGAAAGATAAATCCTAATATACAACTTAAATAGATCTAATAGTATGAAATACGATGTCGCTATAATCGGTGGAGGTCCTGCCGGTTATACTGCCGCGGAGAGAGCGGCGCAGGGTGGGCTTTCCACGATTCTTTTTGAGAAAAACGCATTGGGCGGGGTTTGTTTGAATGAGGGATGCGTGCCGACAAAGACGCTTCTTTATTCCGCTAAGACGTATGATAATATCAAGCATGCTTCCAAGTATGCGGTGAAAGCGGAGAATCCTTCTTTTGATCTCCCGAAAATCATCGCCCGTAAGAATAAGGTCGTGAAAAAGCTGACAGCCGGTATCCGTATGAAAATGACGGAGCATGGCGTGGTGATGGTTACGGCGGAAGCTTGTATCCAAGGACGTGCGGCCGACGGGACGATTACGATCGCTGCCGGAGAAGAGCTATACGAGGCTGCGAACCTTTTGATCTGTACGGGATCAGAAACGGTAATTCCTCCTATACCCGGATTGGCGGAGACGGAATATTGGACGAGCCGGGAGGCGTTGCAATCGAAGGAGCTTCCGGCCTCTTTGGTGATAATCGGTGGAGGCGTGATCGGTATGGAGTTCGCTTCTTTCTTCAATAGCCTTGGGGTAGAGGTACATGTCGTGGAGATGTTGGATAAGATATTAGGCCCGATGGATCGTGAGCTGTCCGAAATGTTGCAAGCGGAATACGCTAAACGGGGGATTAAGTTCTATCTAAGTCATAAAGTGACCGGGGTGCATGGAACCGAGGTTTCTGTAGAGAAAGACGGGGAGACATTCACGTTGCATGGCGATAAGGTCCTTTTGAGTGTAGGGCGTCGTCCGGTTACGAAAGGTTTTGGCTTGGAGACACTGGCTCCGGAGACTTTTCGTAATGGGGTGAAGGTGAATGAGTACATGCAGACTTCCCTGCCAAATGTATATGCTTGCGGTGATATTACCGCTTTTTCCTTACTGGCGCATACGGCAGTTAGCGAGGCGGAGGTGGCCGTGGATCATCTCTTGGGCAAATCGCGCCCGATGAGTTATAAGGCTATTCCGGGTGTCGTTTATACGAATCCGGAGATCGCCGGTGTCGGGAAGACAGAGGAGGAGTTGCAGGCAGAAGGTATTTCGTATACCGTGAAAAAAATACCGATGGCATTCTCTGGGCGTTTTGTCGCGGAGAATGAGATGGGGAATGGTGTTTGTAAGTTGATCTTGTCGGAGGATGAGACGTTGATCGGTGCCCATATGTTGGGTAATCCGGCCTCGGAGTTGATCGTGATCGCCGGAATCGCTATTGAGAAGGGGATGAAATCGGATGAGTTAAAGTCGTTTGTGTTCCCGCATCCTACGGTAGGAGAGATTATTAAGGAAGCGCTTTATTGAAATAATTATGTACCTTTGTGCCGATAATAGCGGCACATGGGTACATTTGAAGGATATGTAGGGATTCGTTTGTGGGACGGACAATTGGTGGACGATGTGGTCTTTAGCCTTTTGTTCGTCTTATTTATGTGTTTTGCGTTGGTGTTCCGTACCAATTATCGTTTATTCCTGAAGATGATGCGTGATGTGGTATATGTGAAAGAACGTCAAAATTTATTTGAGGTAACGAGGGGGAGCGAATGGCTCTTCCGGAATTTCATGACGTTTCAAGCCTTGTTTCTTTGTAGCGTTTGCCTTTTTGCTATCGCTAGGGCATATGGGTATTTCAACCATTTGCTAGAAAATACGGTATTGATATCTATTGGGTTGATAATGATGGTATTGATACTGTTTTATTGGTGTAAGCGCTGTTTCTATTATTTATTGGGGGTTGTTTTTACGGATGCTCCGAAATACAAGTTTTGGAAGACTAATTATAACGCTATTATAGGAGCGTGGGGGATTTGTTTATACATTCCGGCACTTTGGTTGGTATTCGTGGGGAGCAGTATACAGATTCCTGTTTTGTTGTTTGTATTTTTCTATATTCTGTGTCGTTTTGTGATAATTTATAAGACCATACGGATATTTCACAGGAAAAATAGCAGTTTTTTATATATTAGTTTGTACCTTTGCGGCCAAGAAATATTGCCTTTAGTTTTTCTGTATGAAGGCATTATTTATTTGTATAACTTTATCGAGTCAAGTACTCTATGGCATTGAATATTAAAAAATTATTGGTATCACAACCGAAGCCTGCATCGGAGAAATCACCATATTTCGATATTGCAGAAAAATACGGTGTGGAAATAGATTTCCGCCCGTTCATCAAGGTTGAACCTTTATCTTCCAAGGAGTTCAGGCAGCAACGAATCTCGGTTTTGGATCATACCGCCGTTATTTTTACGGCTCGTACGGCTATCGATCATTTCTTTCATTTATGCGAGGAATTGCGTGTGGCTATCCCGGAAACGATGAAGTATTTCTGTATGACAGAGGCGATCGCTGTTTATCTCCAGAAGTATATCGTTTATAGAAAACGTAAGATTTTTTATGGTCAGACCGGTAAGGCAGATGATTTGGTGACTGTTATCGCCAAACATGCGAAGGAGAAATACCTAGTACCTGTTTCCGATGTACATAAAGATGATCTATTCGCTTTGTTAGACGCAAAGAAAATCAACTATACGAAAGCGGTGATGTTCCGTACGGTGAGCAATGATTTCGCGAAGGACGAGAAATTCGATTATGATATGTTGGTTTTCTTTAGTCCGTCGGGTATCTCTTCCTTATTGAAGAACTTCCCGGATTTCAAGCAAGACGATATAAAGATCGGCTGCTTTGGCCCTACTACGGCAAAGGCTGTTAAAGATGCGGGTCTGCGTTTGGACGTTGAGGCTCCCACGGTGGAAGCCCCTTCTATGACTGCTGCTTTGGATTTATATCTGAAAAAACAGCAAGACGGTAAAAAATAATGACGACAAAAAGGTATACCCTTTCAAAAGAAGAACGCCTGTCGTGGAAACGTTACATTGACCTATTATTCGAAAAAGGACAATCGTTCGTGGCGTTTCCACTGCGGGTCGTTTATTTACCGATGGAGGAAGAGATGCCTGCCCGTGCTTCCTTCTTAGTGAGTGTACCGAAGAAAAAATTTAAGAGAGCCGTAAAGCGTAACTTGATCAAACGACAGGTACGTGAGGCTTACCGGGTTCGTAAATATGATTTACTGGAACCGTTGGAAGCGAAGAATAAGGGCATGTTAATCGCTTTCCTGTACCTCGATAAAGAGATCCATCCGTACGCTGCGATGGAAAAGGCAATGAAGAAAGCGATCCATATCCTTCGGGATAAAGAATAATGAGACGCTTTTTTACCACATTACTCTTATTGCCGGTTTATTTCTATAAATATTGTATCTCTCCTATGACACCGGCTTCGTGCAGGTATACGCCCACTTGTTCCGAATATGCGGTGCAAGCCTTGAAGAAATATGGCCCTGTGAAAGGATTGTATCTTGCGGTTAAACGAATACTTCGTTGCCATCCTTGGGGTGGGAGCGGTTATGATCCGGTTCCGTAACGCCATGGGTTATTATGATATACATACGCATCAGATGCCTTTCCATAAGGAGGATATCGCGATTATAAATAGGATCGTGAGTCCAATGGGTGATATGCAGCCGGGTCCACTTCTTGATACGGTTATTCGCTCATATGGTATCCATCCGTGGTATATATATAATGTAAAGGAGCAGATGGACTTACTTAGGGTATTGGTGTCTGGTTCGGGAGTCGTGGCGATCGGAGAGGCTGGACTTGATACACTGGCCGAATCTCCAATGGATTTGCAAAAAGAGGTGTTTCTGGCACAAGCTAATTTAGCGGAGGAAACACATAAGCCATTAATCATCCATTGCGTAAAAGCGTGGGCGGATCTCATTGCCTGTAAAAAGGCCGTGAAACCGGAGATGCCTTGGATTATCCATGGCTTTCGAGGTAATGGTGAACTTGCCTCCCAATTGGTTCGCTTGGGGTTTTATCTCTCCTTTGGAGATCGTTTTAATCCATCGGCTTTGCGTGCCGCATGGCCTGATTTCCTTTTCTTGGAGACCGATGATAAATCGATTGATATCCGCGGGGTCTACCAAAATGTAGCGGAAGCGTTGGATATTCCGGAAGAAAAGCTGCGGATTCAAATCGCTAAAAACGTTTCTATCTTCCACCTAAACGGATAATTATCAATTATCAATTTTCGATTCTCAATTAAAAAGTCGTACCTTTGCCTCGTATGAGATAAAGTGACAAATATATTAATGTAATACGATATAAATTAATACGATGAATTTTGTAGAAGAATTAAGATGGAGGGGCATGATCGCTGATATGATGCCCGGGACGGAAGAGCAATTGCAGAAAGAGTTGACATCGGCCTATGTGGGGATCGATCCAACGGCAGACTCTTTGCATATCGGACACTTAGTAAGTGTGATGATGCTGAAGCATTTCCAACGTGCCGGTCATCGTCCTATCGCTTTAGTGGGTGGCGCTACCGGTATGATCGGTGACCCGTCTATGAAGTCTGCCGAGCGTAATTTGCTGGACGAGGCTACTCTTCGTCACAATCAGGATTGCATCAAGAAACAATTGGCTAAGTTCCTTGATTTTGACTCCGACGCTCCTAATGCCGCTAAGTTGGTGAACAACTATGACTGGATGAAGGGTTATTCTTTCTTGAATTTTATCCGTGATATCGGTAAGCATATTACCGTGAATTACATGATGGCTAAGGATTCTGTGAAGAAGCGTTTGAGCCGCGAATCCAGTGTAGGTATGTCTTTCACCGAGTTTTCTTATCAATTGCTACAAGGCTACGATTATTTGTATTTGTATGAGCATGAGGGTTGCCGCCTACAGATGGGTGGTACTGATCAATGGGGTAATATCACGACTGGTACGGAATTGATCCGCCGTACGTTGGGAGGGGAGGCTTATGCCTTGACTTGCCCGTTAATCACGAAGGCCGACGGTGGTAAGTTCGGAAAGACGGAATCCGGTAATATCTGGTTGGATCGTCGCTATACTTCTCCGTATAAATTCTATCAATTCTGGTTGAACGTAAGCGATGCTGACGCCGCCAAGTATATCAAGATCTTCACGGACTTGAGCCAAGAAGAGATCGCCGCTTTGGAGGCGGAGCAAGAGGCCGCTCCTCATTTGCGTCCGTTGCAGAAACGTTTGGCGAAAGAAGTGACTGTTATGGTTCACTCTTTGGAAGATTATGAGGCCGCTGTCGAGGCTTCCAATATCTTGTTTGGTAACTCCACGCACGAGGCTTTGTTGAAATTGGATGAGGACACATTACTAGCCGTATTCGAGGGTGTTCCTCATTTCGATATCTCCCGTGATGAATTGGCCGCAGGAATCAAGGCTGTTGATTTGTGTACTGAAAAAGCCGCTATCTTCCCTTCAAAAGGTGAGATGCGTAAATTGGTACAAAGTGGTGGCGTAAGTTTTAACAAAGAGAAATTAGCGGAGGTTGATACTGTAATCGACTGTTCTTCACTGCTTGACGATAAGTATTTATTGGTTCAAAGAGGTAAGAAAAATTATTATTTGTTGATCGCAAAGTAAAAAAATAATCAAAAAATTTGCAAGGTAAGATTTTATTCTTACCTTTGCATCGCTTTAGTAAAGCAATCGGATTGTCTCATGGTGTAATGGTAGCACTACAGTTTTTGGTTCTGTCTGTCGAGGTTCGAATCCTCGTGAGACAACTCAACAATCCAGAGAGAGGGATGTCAATTGTGGCATCCCTTTTTTATTTTGTGACATTTTCTCGTATAGATAGCTTATCCGATAAATCCCTAGGGAAAATGGGGTAGTACTTACTTTGGCCATGAAGTATATCTTCTCTGCCACTTGAAGTATATCTCCTGTGGTATTTGCAGTATAATTGCGGGGATAACCTTGCGATGTGTTTTTTATCTACACTTTTATTTATTTTTTATACATTTGTGGAAATTCTGATTTAAATCTATATTGTTATGTCACGTTCATTTCTTTTGTTTAGTTTTATCCTATATCGTGTTTTCTTGAGCAGTCTGGCGAATGCTAGTGATGTCGATTTGTCTGCACCCATGGATAAAGGCGGGTGGAAATTGATATGGAGTGAGGAGTTTGACTATACGGGATTTCCTGATTCTACGAAATGGTCTTATGATACGGAAGGTAATGTATATCAATGGGGAAATAACGAGGCTCAATATTATACATCCGGCAGAAAGGAGAACGCTTGGGTCTCGGATGGGGTGTTGAGGATTACGGCCTTGAAAGAACCGATGGAAGGTCGTTCATATACATCGGCTCGCCTGATTACGAAAGGAAAAGGGGATTGGTTGTACGGACGTTTTGAGATTCGGGCGAAACTCCCGACTGGACGAGGGACATGGCCGGCCATCTGGATGCTTCCAACGGATTGGGAATACGGGGATTGGCCAAAAAGCGGGGAAATAGATATTATGGAAAATGTGGGCTATGATCCCGACACGATCGTAGGTTCTTCGCATACGGAAAAATATAATCATGCGATCGGAACTCAAAAAAATGCTAAAATTGCGTGTCCGGATTGTTATAAAGCGTTTCACGTGTACGCCTTGGAATGGGAGGAAGATGAGTACCGGCTTTATGTAGATGATCAATTATACTTTACATTTAAGAACGAGGGGACAGGCTATGAGGTTTGGCCTTACGATAAACGCTTTCATATCTTGCTGAATCTGGCGATCGGTGGGAATTGGGGAGGCCAAAAGGGTATTGATGATTCTCTTTTTCCACATGTGTTCGAGATTGATTATGTGAGAGTTTATAAGAAGTAGGGTGTAACGTGATGTTTTTTTATTTACTTTTGTGGTACATAACATTCTGTACTATATAGTGAAGGAGATACTTAAGAGGACGTTGGTTCGTATGTTGATTTGTTGCGTTATTGCCTTGTTATTTTGTATAACGGGGAATGCGAAGGTACCCTATATTCCTAAAATCATCAATTATTCCGTAAGCGATTACAAAGCGGGAAACCAGAATTGGGCCGTCTCCCAAGGTCCGGGAGGAAAGATGTATATTGGGAATAACCGGGGGCTTTTGGTTTTTGACGGTATTCACTGGGATCTTGTGAAATTACCGAATAATCTAGGTGTCCGTGCTTTGTATATATCGAAGGACGGACGTATTTATGTCGGCTCTTTCGAGGAGTTCGGGTATTTTGAGATGGATGATGAGAATGATCTGATTTATCATTCACTCAGTTCGTCTGAGATGAACGTCTATCTGAATAATGATGAGTTCTGGACGATTAATGAATATAAGGGTGAGATTTATTTTCAATCATTCCGGAGCTTTTTTATTTATGACGGGGAAAAAGTAAGAAAAGGTGTATCCGACCTGTCTCCATTGTATATTTTCACATTAGACGATCATCTATACGTTCAGTTTATGGAGGGAGGAAGCTTTTGTCGAATGGATGACGGCCAGTTTACAGAGTTACTATCGAAAAAGGTTTTGGAGGATGATGTGGTTTCGGTCTTGCCATTTGATCATCAGCTATTATTGGTCTCGGCTCGTAGTGGATGTTTTATCTATGATGAGGTGCGTAAAAAATTGTCTGTGTGGAATACACCAGCCAATGAGATATTAAAGGAAGGGATCGCAAACCGGGGAGTCATGATGAAAGATTCTACATTTATTGTGGGTACGATTTCTAATGGGGTTGTAGCGATTAATAAGCAGGGGGAAACTTTGTGGCATATCAACAGGGAGAATGGCTTGATTAATAATACGGTATTGAGAGTATTTGCTGATAATTCGGATAATTTATGGGTTACATTGGATAATGGTATCGCGCAGATACATGTGAATTCTCCGATCTATTTTTATGAACCGCTTGAGGCCCAGATTGGTATGGTGCATGATATGGTGATAGAGAAGGGTATTGTTTATTTAGCTACGAACCAAGGTCTTTATGCGTTATCTGAGAATGATAGTTATCCAACCTTGATTCCCGGTACTCAAGAACAGACATGGTATATCTCCGATGTCGGAAATCAACTGATTGCCGGACATAATACAGGTACCTTACAGCTAGAGGGCCGAAAAGCTACTCAGATACCGGGGCCCAATGGAGGGGGTACCGCATTACGTAAGACAATTATCCATGGAAAGGAAGTTTTACTCCAGATGTCTTACCGTCCACTCAGTGTTTTCACCCGGGATATGGTTACTAATCGTTGGAAATTTAGCCATAATGTAGAAGGATTCTCTAATTTGATCAAATCGTTTGAGGTTGACCCTACCGGCAATATATGGGCTAGCCATATGTATAAAGGTATCTATCGTCTTCGCTTGAATGAGGATTTGAGGAGTGTGAAAGAGATGGAGTATATCGGAAAACTGGAGGAAGGTAATGAGAGTGGTACGATTAATGTAATGAAATTACGCGGACGTATTGTTTTCTCGGATGGGAGTAAGTTTTATACTTATGAGGATTTGACTGGAAAGATCGTTCCTTATGATTTGTTGAATGAGGATTTTCCCGAGTTAAGCGATACCTATCGAGTTGTTTCCTTGAATAATGATTTATATTGGTTTATCCGGAATTCGGAATATGTATTGTTAGGATATGAGTCCGGGCGATTCCAGTTAAAACAGCGTATTCCTTTTACTTTGTTTGATAATCCGACCATAGAGGATAGGGGAAATATTTATGTGGCTTCCGACGGGACGTCTTATTTTTGTCTAAACGGGGGGATCGCTCGTTATGACAGATACCGGAATTATGTGGATACGACTCGAGTTCCATTGAGTTTGTCGCAGGTAAGGGCCTATAATCGGCACGAAAATGAGTTCGCTCCGCTCCCTTGCAAGGGAGCGGACGCACCGGTTTCCGGTGCGTCCGTATTGAGTTATAGCTATAATACGATTCTTTTTAAGTTTTCGTATCCGGATTTTACGGGGCGCCGTTTCCTGATCTATTATAAATTGGACGGATTTGATAATGAATGGATAGAAGGCACCAGTAATTTTCAACGGACTTATTCTAATTTACCCTATGGTAATTTTGTGTTACATGCGGTTGTGAAAGACGATCGAGGAAAAGAGCTATCTTCTTTGTCTTATCCATTCAAGATCGAACGTCCATTTTATAGCTCTTGGTGGGCTCTGATCATCTATTTTGCTTTGTTTTTATGTATACTGGTCGTATTAGTGAGAATGTATACAATGTGGATTGTCATGCGTGAGAAGAAAGTTAACGAGGAGCAAAAGAGATTGCAAGAAGAGCAATTGAGGGCGCAAGAGCAATTAATTGTCAAGCTAGAGAATGAAAAATTAGAAGATGACCTTACTTATAAGAGTAAGGAATTAGCCAGCGCTACTTTGTCTGTTATCTCTCATAATGATTTCCTTGAAGGTCTAAAAAAGGAAATACAAGCTCAACAATTATCAGGAAGTTATACGAAACGATTCTTCGATAAACTAATCCGGATGATCGAAGAGAATATATCAGGTGAGGATGAATGGGCCATTTTCCAGACTAATTTCGATCGTATCCACGAAAAGTTCTTTACGAATCTAAAAGAGCGGTATCCCGATTTGACTCCGGGCGATTTACGATTATGCGCTTTATTACGTTTGAATATGCCAACTAAGGATATGGCTCGTATGCAAAATCTTTCCGTACGTGGTATCGAGGCGGCGCGCTATCGATTGCGTAAAAAACTAAATCTACCGGAGGGGCAAAGCTTGGTAGATTTCATGATCCAGTTCCACTAAGAAATTTCATAGTTATGAATGAAAAATATCATAACTATGAAATAAGAAAATCATAACTATGAGTTTTCCTTGTCATTTTTGTGTTCCCATATTTAGTGAGATGTGTTTAATAACATATAATGTTCTCCTTTTGAATTAACAAATGTATTATAACTGAAAATAAGATAATTAATATGTATTGCAGTAGTATAAAAGTAGTAATTTTCTGCTTGCGCAAGGCTTGCAGTAGTGTTGAAGTATACAAAAATTTGCCCTTTTTTAGGTTTGGGTGTTCATTTGCTTCAAATTTAATAATGAGTGTAAAAACAAATGTTCAACTTTAAAACTAGAATGAATGAAAGCTAAATTAATGCTTTGTTTATGCCTGTTACTTGCCGCGACAACAATGTTTGCGCAGAATCTGACAGTTACTGGTGTGGTAACTGAAAAGGCCACAGGATACCCGGCTATCGGGGTGAGTGTTTTGGTTAAGGGTACGACTAACGGTACCATAACCTCTATGGATGGAGACTATACTTTGAGTAATGTTCCCAAGAATGCGACTTTAGTATTTAGTTATGTAGGTATGACTACACAAGAAGTTCCGGTTAACGGACAGACTGTAGTAAATGTTCTTATGAGTGAGGATACGCAAAACTTGGAAGAGGTTGTCGTTATCGGTTATGGTACGAGTAAGGCTAAGGATTTGACAGCTCCAATTGCCGTGATCAAGGCTGATGAGATTACGAAACATGCGACATCATCTCCGATGAGTGCTTTGCAAGGAAAAGTGCCGGGTGTGCAGATTACGAATAGTGGCCAGCCAGGTTCCGGTCCTTCCGTACGTATTCGTGGTATCGGTTCTATGAATACGGATAGCCAACCTTTGTATGTTGTAGATGGAATGTTCTTTGATAATATTGATTTCTTGAATAATAGTGATATTCAAGATTTGTCTATTTTGAAAGATGCTTCTGCCGCTTCTATTTATGGTGTACGTGCGGCGAATGGCGTAGTCTTGGTTACGACAAAGAAAGGTGCGTTGAATCGTCCTGCTACGGTTACTTATGATGGTTATGTTGGCTTTCAAAAGGCTACGAATGTATTGAAAATGGCTAATAGTGAGCAATATGCGACTATGATCAGTGAGATGGGTAATGAAACCTTACAGGCTGTTGTAAATAACGCTAAAAATGTTTGGGGAACACTTCCGAATACAAACTGGTATGATGAGATCTTACATACAGCTTTAACTCACAACCATTCTTTAGACATTTCTGGAGGTACTGAAAAAGCTACTTATTCTGTGGGTACCTCTTATTTGTATCAAGATGGTATCTTGGATTCTAAAAATGATTACTCTCGTTTCAATTTGCGTACGAAAGCGGATTATAAGGCTTTTGATTGGTTGAAAGTAGGGGCTAACGTTGTTTTGAGCAACTCTACGCAAAACTTGCCAAACGGCGAGGTTTGGTTAGCAGCTTTCCGTACACCGGGTATTATTCCTGTATATGATGAAAATAGCTCCTTGAATCCGTATCCTACGAAATATGGTTCTCCTGCCCAAATCGGTTTGAGTGAGTATTACTACAATCCGGTCGCTCAAGCGGAGTATTATGATTCTAAAAATTCAATGTTGCGCGTAATGCCTTCTTTCTATGCGCAATTCGACTTCTTGCCGGAGAATAAGTTATTCTTTAAAACGGCTTATAGCCAAGATATCAATGTTATTCAGACAAGAGCTTATACTCCTGAATATTTGGTTGGTGGAACTCAGTTGAATTCGACTCCCCTTTTGAATAAGAAGAATGATATTTATCACAGTTGGATTTTAGATAATACATTGACCTATACAGATACGTTCGGTGATCATGGTTTAACCGCGATGTTGGGTCAATCCGTACGTGAAGAGAACTGGCGTAACCTATGGGGAGAAGCTACAGGTGTTCCGGGCGGACACGAGGAATATTACTATTTGAATCAAGGTAATGCGGATGGACGTAAAACTGGCGATGACGGTACGACTTATCGTGGTGTTTCTTGGTTCGGTCGTGTATCTTATGATTATAAAGGCAAATATTTATTGTCTGCTACAATGCGTGCCGATGGTTCTTCCAAATACCAAGAGAAATGGGGTTATTTCCCTTCTGTAGGTGCTGCTTGGAATATTTCAGAAGAAGGATTCATGAAAGATCAGAAATGGGTTGATTATCTGAAATTACGTGCGAGCTGGGGTAAGTTAGGTAACGATAAGGTTGCGGCTAGTGATGGTTTCGCTTCCATTACGCAAGATATGGGTACCTCTGGTATATTTGGAGGAAGCGCTGTTCCTGGTTATACGAACTTGGTTTATTTTAGTTGGTTAGGTTGGGAAGTCGTGAATGAGACGAACGTCGGTTTAGATTTTCGTACGTTGAATAGCCGTTTGACAATAGAGGCAGACTGGTATTATCGTTTGACTCAAAATGCCGTGATCGATGCTCCTCTGCCAATGGGTGCCGGTAACTTATTAGGTAACAGAGGTGAGATTTTGAATACAGGTGTTGAGTTGTCTTTTAACTGGGCAGATAAGATCGGTAAAGATTTCTCTTACTACATTGGAGCAAACTTGACAACCTTGCACAATGAGGTAAAAGATTTGAATGGTTTATCTTATTTATATGGTGGTTCTGCGGAGTTCCGTACGATTTCTCAAGTTGGTGGTGAGTTGAATGCTTACTATGGATATGATATTGAGGGTGTTTATCAGAATGCCGCAGAGGTCGCTGCTGATCCGATTGCTGTAGCAAATGGTTTGGAGCCCGGAGATTTCAAGTATGTTGACCAAAATAAGGATGGTAAGATTGATAATAAAGACCGTGTAACATTGGGTTCTTATATCCCGAACTTCAATTACGGTATCAACTTAGGATTCTCTTACAAGAATTTCGATTTCTCTATGGTTATGCAAGGTGTAGCTGGAAACCAGATCGTAAACCGTAAACGTGGTGACCGCCGTTGGCACTCTGAATTGAACTATGACTTAGATCAGTTCGAGAATCGTTGGACAGGTGAGGGCTCTACTAACGAATATATGTCTGCGAAAGGTTCTGTAAAACCTTGGAATATCTCTAACTTTAACTCATTCTATGTAGAAGATGGTTCTTATTTCCGTATTCAGAATGTACAAGTTGCTTATACATTCCCGAAGAAAGACTTTGGAAAATTCAAGATGCCGAGCATTCGTTTGAGCTTGACTGCTGATCGTCCTTTGACTGTTTTCAAGGCAAACAGCTTCAGCCCAGAGTTGGGTAGTAAGAACGAGAAAGGTGAGATAGCATCTTCTTCTTATGGATTTGATGAGCGTGTATATCCTTTAGCATCTTCTTATACGTTAGGTCTTCGTATTATTTATTAATCTTTAAATGCTAATCAGAAGTATATGAAAAATATATTAAAAAAACAGATTTTATGGGCTATCCCTTTAGCCTTTTCATTGCTGACATCCAGTTGTAGTGATTACTTGGATAAGCTTCCAGAGAATACTGTAGAGGTAGAGGGTATTGATTATACGAATAAATCGAATATGTATATGCCTGTTTCCGGTGTATATGCGACCGCTCGTGGTTATCTGGGGTCTTGGTCCTCGTATGGATGTATCATAGTTCGCGGTGACGATGTGAATAAAGGAGGATCTCCTACGGACCAGATTGAGTATGAGTATGCTAGTAAATTCCAGTATGATCGTTTGACTACTTTCTGGGCATTAAGTGGCCTTTGGGGAAACTGCTATTATGTTGTCTCTACTTCTAATTCAGCATTGGAGTCTTTAGAGAATTATGCTAAACATTTGACGAGTGAGTCAGACAAGCAATTAAACGCTCAATATGCTGCTGAAGTTCGCTTTTTCCGAGCATATGCTTATTTCCAGTTGGTAAATTTATTTGGCGATGTGCCTCTTTTGTTAGACAATCAAGAACTGAATGTATTCAAGAATACGAAAGAGGATGTAAAGAAGTACATTTATGACGAGTTGGATTATTGTATAGCAAACTTACCGGCTATTCGTCCGAATGAGTCTGAGCATCCGGGAGCGGTTACAAAATATACCGCTGAGATGTTGAAAGCGAAACAGAAGATGTATGATAATGAATGGGATGAGGTATTGGCCTTGACCGAGGATATCGTCAATAGCGGAAAGTTTGAGTTGTATAATGACTTCTATGAGTTGTTTAAGATTCCGGGAAAATTGTGTAATGAGTCTTTGCTAGAGTATCAATTTACTGACTTTGGAAATGGAAGTGGTGATATCGTTTCTTCTGACAACTGGTTTGCGTTCCAAGGTCCTCGTGGAGAGGCTCCTATCTCTGGATGGGCATTTATTGAGCCGACTGAGAAAATCCGTAATTTATTCTCTAAACGTGGTGAAGCGGTTCGTGCGGAAACAACGTTCCTCATGACGGATGCCACTACTCGTGACGGTGATTATATTCCTGTCGCTCAACCGGGTGAACCGACTGCTTATAATGGAAAGGCTTATACACCGGCTAATCAAATGACTCCGGGACGTACTGGATATGGCGATAATAATAATATCCGTGTATTCCGTTATGCTGATGTGTTGTTAATGAACGCTGAGGCTAAAGTTCGTAAGGGACAAAATGGAGACGCTCCATTAAACTTGGTTCGCAAACGTGCTGGTTTAGCTCCGATTGCAAATGCGACTTTGGATCAAATTCTGGAAGAGCGTCAAGTTGAGTTGGCATTGGAATGGGGCGAACGTTTCTTCGATTTAGTCCGTACGGACAGAGCCACTCAAGAACTTCCGGGTTTTGTGAAAGGAGAAAGCGAATATTATCCGATACCACAGGATCAAATTGACTTGAATCCTAACTTAGAAGCTGAGCCTGTGCCTTTTGAGCCGGAAGTAACAGAGTAATATAAGTTTCTCATTATTTACTAGACCTTTGTAGTTTGGCAAGGCGGTGTCAACCCGTTTGGCACCGCCTATTTTATCTCAAATCATATCTTTATTTATATAAATATCAGCATCATGAAACACATCGCATTACTAACTACTCTCTTATTATCCGCCAGCTTGCAAGCGGTGGAGAAACCTTACGACTATGTTTTCTTCGAGAATAGCTTGATGAAAGGGGATTACTTTTATTCTCAAGCGAAATATACCTCACCTTCTTGGATTAAAAATGCGAGACATCATCTTCCAGTTGCCGGCTCTGTCGCTTTTACTCCCGGCAATTCCTTGGAGCTTACCTATGTATCCGCTCCCGGTGGAGATTGGTATAGCGAGATACAATATTGCCCGGTCCGTGGCAATGACTTCTTTCGTGAGCCCTCTACGCTCTCTTTACAAATACAACTGAGAGAGAGCATGAATGCTGCCGCTCTTCCCAATATCGCTATTCGTTATGCGGACAGCACGTATACCCAATACCTAAACCTGAGAAATTATCTGAAAGATACACGTCCCGGCGTATGGCATTCCGTATCCATTCCTTTGAAGGATTTCGGATTAAACGCCGTGAACGATACGAACATCAAGAAATTAGCGGCTGTAGCCCTTCGTCCCGGTACGGCCGATGGAAACGAATATACGATTTATCTGGATGATATAGAGCTTTTGCCGGCTTCCCTTCCGTCGGTAAGTACCTTAAACGCTCCGGTCTTGCAGGAAGCTAAGGCTTATGAGCGTCATATCGATATCAAATGGATTCCTCAATCAAAGGAGGATATAAAATACTATCGCATTTACCGTTCTTTCGACGGGATCACTTACCAGCCGGTCGCTGTCCGCCGCCCTTGGATGAATCGTTATACCGATTTCTTGGGAGAGGTTGGTAAAAAGGCTTATTATAAGGTGACGGCCGTGGATTATGCGCTGAATGAATCCAATGATTCCCAGACAGTCTCGGCCACTACCTATCCAATGACGGACGAGCAATTGCTGGATATGGTACAGGAAGCGAACTTCCGTTACTATTGGGAGGGAGCGGAGCCAAACAGCGGTCTTGCCCGTGAGAATATTCCCGGACGGAATGATATGATCGCTACCGGGGCTTCCGGCTTCGGTATCATGGCGATCGTGGCGGGTATCGAACGGGGATTTATCACCCGGGAAGAGGGCGTACAGCGTTTCTTGAAAATCACTTCTTTCTTGGAGAAAGCGGATAAATTCCATGGGGCGGTCTCTCACTTTATCGATGGGACAACCGGGAAGACGGTTGCTTTTTTCGGCCCGAAAGATAATGGAGGTGATTTGGTGGAGACCTCTTTCTTATTCCAAGGGCTGTTAACGGCTCGTCAATATTTCAACCAAGAGAATGACAAGGAGAAACAAATCCGTAAGAGCATCGATAATCTATGGAAAAACGTGGAATGGAGCTGGTATAAGCAATTTAAGGACAGCCCATATCTATATTGGCACTGGTCTCCAGATCAGGCGTGGGTGATCAATCATAAATTGATCGGCTGGAATGAGACCATGATTACCTATATGTTGGCTATCATGGGGCCGAAATACGGAATCTCTCCGGAGATGTATTATAGCGGCTGGGCCAGCCAAGAGGAGTATGCGCAGGAATACCGTGCCGGTTGGGGGTGTGTAGAAGATGGTAAGATGTATACGAATGGTAATACCTATTATGGGGAGAACTTAAAAGTCGGTGTCTCCAAGGGCGGTCCTCTTTTCTTTATCCATTACTCCTATCTTGGGTTGGATCCGCATAAGTTCACGGATAAGTACACGAATTATTTCGAGAACAACCAGAAAATGGCAAAGATCAATCAACGGTATTGTATCGAGAACCAAGGGGGGTATGTAGGTTATGGAGAAGATTGTTGGGGATTGACCGCTAGCGATTTCGCTTGGAACTATCAAGCTCAGGAGCCGATGCCGCACCGGGATAACGGAACGATGGCACCTACGGGCGCTCTGGCTTCTTTCCCTTATACGCCGGACGCTTCCATGAAAGCCTTGCGGAATTATTATCGTAACTACGGCTGCTTCTTATGGGGTGAGTACGGTTTCCGGGATGCTTTCAACTTGACTGTAAATTGGGTATCTCCCTTATTTATGGGATTGAATCAAGCGCCTGTAACGGTTATGATCGAGAATTACCGTACGAATCTGTTGTGGAACCTTTTCATGAGCCATCCGGATGTCCAGAAAGGTATCCAAAAGATTCAATCCATAAAATAATAATGCGACAAAAAACAACAATAACTTATCTTGAACATAATATGCTGGCATGTAATAGAATAAATAGGGCTATCGCTTCTTGGAAAAAACATGTACGTGTTTTCTCGGAAACATGTACGTCTTTTTCGGAAAACACGTACATGTTTTTCCGGAAAGACGTAGGAGTTTCTAGCGCTTCCTTAAAAGCCTACAATAAGTGTATGCTCGTATCGCTCCTTGCCTCTTTCTTCGCGGTCTCTACCGTAAACGCTCAAGTAAACGAGCGGGGAGATTCCGTGATCGTGATCAAGGGGCAGGTAAGCGATTACTATATTACCGTATCCCCAGAGCATTTTCTGGAAGGTACGATTACCGGACCGGACGGCAAGCCCTTGGAAGGCGCTACGGTGATGTTCACGGCTAGCCCGGTTCATTATACCACCGATGCGACAGGCTATTATAAGATACAAGCAAGCCGCTACGATCATGAGTTATTCGTGTATTATCCGGGGATGAAGTACGCTTATCGCACGTTTGGCGATAACGATACGAAAATAGATATCCGGATGGAAGCGGATCCTCGTGATGTACGGGTAAAAGCTCCTCAGCAAGCTACCCGCTGGTTCGACGCTACGGCCGATCATCCCTCTACCTATTGCAACCCGATGAATTTGAGCTACTGCTTCCGGGCGAATCTGCCGGATTTGGTGAAGAATGGCTCTTTCCGCTCTACGGCTGATCCGATGATGGTCATGTATAAAGGGGAATATTTCCTTTTCGCCACGAATCAAGCCGGATTCTATTATTCCAAGGACTTGAGTAATTGGGAGTTTGTATTCGCCGGTTTCCAACGTTATCCGGAAGATGACGACTTGTGCGCTCCGGCCGCTTTCGTAAGTGGAGATACCTTGTTCTATACCGGTTCTACCTATGCGGGATTGCCTATTTGGTATAGTACGAACCCGAAAAGCGGAAAGTTCAAGCGGTATGTGGAGAAAACGGCTCTTCCTAGTTGGGACCCGGCATTTTTGCTGGATGATGACGGACGTTTGTATATGTACTATGGTTCAAGTAATGAGTTTGCTTTGAAGGGAGTGGAATTGGATCGCCGTGATTTCCACCCGATCAGCAAGATCCAAGAGATCATGATGCTGCGCCCGGAAGAACACGGATGGGAACGTTTCGGGATGAACAATGACGATAGTACGACTTTAGCGCCTTTTACGGAAGGAGCTTTCGTGACCAAGCATAACGGTAAATATTATTTCCAATACGGTGCGCCGGGAACGGAGTTCAAGGTCTATGCGGATGGTGTCTATGTATCCGACAAGCCGATGGGCCCGTTCACCTACCAGAAACATAACCCGATGAGCTATAAGCCGGGAGGTTTCGTACAAGGTGCCGGTCATGGTGGTACTTTCGAGGATGCGTATGGCAATTACTGGCATGTGGCTACTTGCATGCTTTCTTTGAAATATAAGTTTGAGCGTCGTATTGGTTTGTACCCTACGGCATTCGATAAGGATGGCGTGATGTATTCGAACACCGCTTTCGGGGACTATCCTTTGCTTACGCCGAAAGGGAAGGTCGATGATATCGCGAATACGTTTTCCGGTTGGATGTTGCTATCGTATGGAAAACCGGTGATGGCCTCTTCCATGGATAGTACGTTAGTACCAGAGAATGTAACGGATGAGAGCATGCGTACTTTCTGGTCCGCCCGCTCGGGAGAGCCGGGTGAATGGCTCCAGATCTCTTTAGAGGGATTGAAAGAGGTACGTGCGATCCAGTTGAACTATTACGAGCATAGAGCCGTACAGCATAATAAGGCGATGGACTTGTATCATCAATATCGTATTTATCATTCTATAGATGGACAAAATTGGGAATTGGTAGTCGATAAGAGCGATAACGACAAGGACGTTCCGCACGACTATATCGAGTTGCGTGAGCCTTTGAAAACCCGTTATTTGAAAATAGTGAACGAACATGTGCCTTCGGGCAACTTCGCTATGTCTGGATTTCGTATTTTTGGAAATGGTTTGGGAGAAGCTCCCGCCGCCGTTAAGAACTTAAAGGTGGAACGCTCAAAAGCGGATAAGCGGAATGCGATGATCACTTGGGAGCCGGTAAAAGAGGCGTACGCTTACAATATCTATTATGGTATAGCGCCGGATAAATTGTACAACAGTATCACGGTACTAGGAGATACGATGTACGATTTCAGGGGCTTGGATAAGGATACGGACTATTATTTCTCGATCGAGGCATTGGGAGAGAGCGGCCGTTCACCGATGAGTAAAGTATTGAGACGATAACTATTTTAAATGTATATATCTATGAATACCTATTTCCGTACAGGCGTTGTTACCCTGTTGCTTGGCTTTTCGTTGACCGCTTGTCATGAGGCCAAGAAAAGTGACACATCCGCAGAGTCTACGCCCAATGAGCGTAAGTTGGATTTTCAGTCGGATGATGAATTCTTGACCTATATACAAAAGGCTCACTTTAATTATATGTGGGAAGGTGCGGAGCCTACCTCCGGACTGGCCTGTGAGCGTATCCATACGGATGGCGTGTATCCTGAGAACGATGCTGATATCGTGACCACCGGAGGTAGTGGTTTTGGCATCGCCGGGCTGTTGGTAGGTATTGAGCGTGGCTTTATCACCCGTGAGGAAGGTGTGGCCCGTTTTCATCAAATCGCTGATTACTTGGCGAAGGCCGATCGTTTCCACGGGGTCTGGCCTCACTGGATGCATGGACCTACGGGTAAGGTAAAGCCTTTCGGCCAGAAGGATAACGGAGGCGATTTGGTAGAGAGCGCTTTCTTAATGCAAGGTCTCTTATGCGTACGCCAATATTTCAAGGACGGTAATGCGAGCGAGAAAGCGTTGGCCGCGAAGATTGACCAGCTATGGCGTGAGATGGAATGGACATGGTATTTGAACGGGCAGGATGTATTGTATTGGCATTGGAGCCCGAATTACGCATGGGAGATGAATTTTCCTTTGGAAGGTTACAATGAATGTCTGATTACTTATATTTTGGCGGCGTCTTCGCCTACGTATCCGATCCCGGCTTCCGCTTATCATAACGGATGGGCTCGTAAAGGAGGGATCAAGAGCGATGCGGTCGCTTACGATTTACCTTTGATCTTGAAACATAATTATGCCGAGGAGTACGGCGGTCCGTTGTTCTGGGCACATTATTCTTATATCGGCCTATGTCCGGTCGGCTTATCGGATCGATACGCTAACTACTGGGACTTGAACCGGAATCACGTATTGATCGATTACCGTTATTGCGCGGAAAATCCGAAGGGCTTCAAGGGATATAGCGACGCTTGCTGGGGATTGACCGCCAGCTATTCCGTGAAAGGCTATAACGCGCATATGCCCTCCAACGATCATGGGGTAATTACGCCGACAGCCGCCTTGAGCAGTTATCCGTATACACCGGAGGAATCCTCGAAGGCATTGAAGCATTTCTATTTCAATCTGGGAGATAGCATCTGGGGTAAGTATGGTTTTTACGACGCTTTCAGTGAAGGCGAGAATTGGTATCCGCGTCGTTATCTGGCGATAGACCAATGTACGATCACCCCGATGATCGAGAATTACCGTACGGGCCTTCTGTGGCGTTTGTTTATGAGCTGTCCGGAAATCCAGGACGGTTTGAAGAAATTGGGTTTCACGATCCATAATGCGAGAGAATCTTAATATTTAAATAACATGAGAAAGATTATATTATCATTCGCCGCTTGTTTGGCACTTGCGGCATACGGACAAAAGCCCGTTCAAGATACGAGAGCGATGGATACGTTTATCGATCAGTTGATGGGTAAAATGACTTTGGATGAGAAGATCGGACAGCTGAACTTGTCCGGTGGGGGTGTTCCCGGCATCTTGAGTGGCTCGGAAGGTGCGGACGAGACGATTCGTCGGGGCTGGCTGGGTGCTACGGGAGGCTCGGAGCTGGAGACGTTCCGTAAATTGCAGGAGATAGCGGTTAAGGAATCTCGCTTAGGAATTCCGCTTTTGTTCGGACTGGATGTGATTCATGGATATCATACGATCTTCCCGATCCCATTGGCTTTGTCTTGTAGCTGGGATACGACGTTGATCGAGCAAAGTGCCCGTATCGCCGCTATCGAGGCCAGCTCAAACGGTGTGACATGGACGTATTCCCCGATGGTGGATATCGCCCGTGACGCTCGTTGGGGACGTATCGCCGAGGGTAGTGGAGAGGACCCTTGGTGGGGTGGAAAGATCGCCGCCGCCATGGTGAGAGGTTATCAAGGAGATGACTTGACGAAAGAGAACACGATCTTGTCTTGCTTGAAGCACTTTGCCTTGTATGGCGCTTCCGAGGCCGGTCGTGATTATAATACGGTGGATATGAGCCGTATCAAGATGTTTAATGAGTATTTCCCGCCTTATAAAGCGGCTGTAGAGGCTGGTTGTGCCACGGTTATGTCTTCCTTTAATTTGGTGGAGGCGATTCCGGCTACGGGTAACCGTTGGTTGTTGACCGATTTGCTTCGTGATCAATGGGGATTCAATGGGTTTGTCGTTTCCGATTATAATTCGATCGGCGAGATGACCAATCATGGTCTGGGTGATACGCAGACCGTATCGGCCTTGGCTTTGCATGCCGGCTTGGATATGGATATGATGACGAACGGCTATATCACGACCTTGAAGAAGTCGCTGGAAGAGGGCCGTGTGTCTCAAGCGGATATCGATCAGGCTTGCCGCCGTGTATTGGAGGCGAAATATAAATTGGGCTTGTTCGAGGACCCTTATCGCTACTTGGACGCAGATCGTGCGAAAAAGAATACATTCACGGATGAGCATATGAATACGGCTCGCCATATCGCCGGTAAATCCATTGTCTTGTTGAAGAATGACAAGGGTTTGTTGCCTTTGCGAAAGACAGGGACGATCGCCGTGGTAGGCCCGTTGGCGGATAAGAAGGTTGAGTTGTTCGGGACATGGTGTGGTATCGATACGGCGAAGTCGGCTTCCGTAGTGCAGGCCGTGAAGGAAATGGTTGGCAATAAGGCCCGTGTGATCTTCGCCAAGGGATGTAATTTGACGAACGAGCCGATGTTGGCGAAAGCCAGTGGCTTGAAGGTTGATCCGGTGGAGAATACCCGTTTGGTGAAGGAAGCGGTTGAGCAAGTGAAAGATGCGGATCGTATCATCGCTGTAATGGGTGAGCCGAATAACTGGTCCGGAGAGGCTTGCAGCCGTGCGGATATTAGTTTGCCGGAGAGCCAGAAAGAGCTGTTGAGAGCTTTGTTGGAGACCGGTAAACCGGTGGTGTTGGTCTTGGCGAACGGCCGTCCGTTGACCTTGGAGTGGGAGGATAGCCAATTCTCCGCGATCGTTGAGGCTTGGCATGGAGGTTCCGCCGCAGCTCGCGGATTGGTGGACGTATTGTTCGGCGACGTGAATCCTTCCGGTAAATTGACGACTACATTCCCTCGTAGCGTAGGCCAGATTCCTTTGTATTACAATGCTAAGAAAACAGGCCGCCCAATGAATCCGGATGATCATTTCACTTCTAAATATCTGGATATCACGAACGATCCTTTGTATCCGTTTGGCTATGGCTTGAGTTATACGACTTTCTCTTACGGTGATCTTCAGCTGGATAAGACGAGTGTGCAAGGAGAGAACGGTGTATTGACCGCCAGCGTACAGGTGACGAATACGGGCAAGCTAGAGGGCGAGGAAGTCGTACAGTTATATATCGGCGATCCGGCTGCCAGCATCTCCCGTCCGATGAAAGAGTTGAAGAACTTCCAGAAGATCTCCTTGAAACCGGGTGAGAGCCGAAAAGTCTCTTTTATGATTACGCCGGAAGACTTGAAATTTTATAACAGCGCATTGGAATACATCTGGGAACCGGGCTTATTCAATATTTACGTAGGTACGAACTCCCGGGACGTGAAATCGGCGCAGGTAACTTGGAACAAATAATACAGATACGAATAATGAAAAGGTTAACGACTTTTATCGCTGGTGCGGCCGTTGCCGCTACCTTAGGTGGATGCCAGCAACCCGCTGTAAGTGGCTGGAAAAGCTTCAGCGGCGACAAAAATATTGAACGCCGTGTAGATTCTGTGCTCCAATTAATGACCTTGGAGGAAAAGGTGGGGCAGATGGCCCAATACTCCTGTAACTGGGATGTGACCGGCCCGGTTATGACGGGGGATTATGAGACTTTGCTGAAACAAGGTCTTGTAGGAAGCTTGTTTAATGTATATACGGTAGATGGCGTACGTAAAATGCAAGAGATGGCTCTGTCCGAGAGCCGTTTGAAGATACCCGTATTGTTTGGTTATGATGTCGTGCACGGCTATCGTACGATTTTCCCGATGCCGTTGGCGGAATCCTGCTCTTGGGATTTGGAGCGGATGCGTAAAAGTGCGGCGATTGCGGCGGATGAGGCGAGCGCTTCCGGTATCGCTTGGACGTTCGCCCCGATGGTGGATATCTCCCGGGATGCCCGTTGGGGACGTGTAATGGAAGGTGCCGGTGAGGACCCGTATTTGGGAAGTCTGATTGCGAAGGCCCGTGTCGAGGGTTTCCAAGGAGGAAACGATTGGCGTTCGTTGGCTGACGTAAATACGGTCTTGGCTTGTTGCAAGCACTTTGCTGCTTATGGGGCCGCTGAGGCCGGACGTGATTATAATACGTCCGAGTTGTCGCAAAATACGTTGATGAATTATTATATGCCGCCTTATTTGGCGGCTAAGGAAGCGGGAGTCGCTACGTTTATGGCCTCCTTCAATGAGATCAACGGAGTGCCCAGCACGGGTAATAAATGGTTGATGACCGACCTGTTACGTAAGGACTGGGGCTTCAATGGTTTCGTGGTTACCGATTATACCGGTATCAATGAGATGGTAGCCCATAGTATCGTGCGAAATGATAAGGAGGCGGGAGAACTGGCCGCGAACGCTGGCATCGATATGGATATGACAGGGGGTATTTATAGTCAACATCTTGTACAATCCGTGAAAGAGGGTAAAGTCTCGGAAGAGAATATCGACCGTACCGTGGCGAGCATCTTGGAAATGAAGTTCCTCTTGGGTTTGTTCGATGATCCATATCGTTACTTGGACAATGAGCGTGAGAAGAATACGATCATGAAGCCGGAGTTCTTGCAAGAAGCTCGTGAGACTTCCGCTCGCTCGATCGTCCTTTTGAAGAATGATAATAACTTCTTCCCGATCTCGAAGGATAAGAATATTACGGTAGCCTTGATCGGCCCGATGGTAAAAGATAAGATCAACCAGAATGGCGAGTGGGCCGGCCGGGGTGAGCGTGAGGAGAGTATCTCTTTGTTCGAGGGTCTGACCGAGAAATATGCCGGTACGAACGTGAAGTTCATTTATGCCGAGGGATGTGATCTCTTGACTGATGATTCATCTAAATTCGCTGAGGCGATCGCTACGGCTCGCCGTGCGGATATCGTATTGGCGGCTATGGGCGAGGATTTCAACTGGAGTGGTGAGGCGGCTTGCCGTACGGACTTGAAATTGCCGGGCGCTCAACAAGCCTTGTTGAAAGAATTGAAAAAGACGGGTAAACCTCTTGGTTTGATCTTGGTGAACGGACGTCCTTTGGATCTTTCTTGGGAGGATCAGCATGTCGACGGTATCTTGGAGGCTTGGTATCTGGGTACGATGGCGGGTCATGGTATGGCTGATGTGATCAGTGGCGATTATAATCCGTCCGCTCGCCTGACGATGTCTTTCCCTCGTACGGTAGGTCAATTGCCTCTGTATTACAATCAGAAACCGACAGGCCGCCCGGTTCCTCCGGAAGCTCCGGATACGGATTATAAATCCAGATATATGGATGTGCCTAACACACCGTTGTATCCGTTCGGTTATGGCTTGAGCTATACGACTTTCGCCGTGAACTCTATGAAGCTGGATCAGAACTCTTTCACGAAAGGGGGCAAGATCACGGTAACGGCTGAGGTAGAGAATACGGGTAAGGTGGATGGCGAGACGGTCGTCCAGATGTATATCCGCGACTTGGCGGGTAGCGTGACCCGTCCGGTTAAAGAGCTGAAAGGTTTCGAGAAGGTGACTTTGAAAGCGGGCGAGAAGAAGCAAGTCTCTTTCACGATTGACGAAGCTTTGCTGGCTTTCTATGGTATCGATATGCAGAAGAAAGCCGAGCCGGGTGATTTCACGGTTTGGGTAGGCTTGAATTCTGCCGACGAGGCGAATCAGTCTTCTTTCTCTCTGCGGTAAAAATTAATACATATCAACATGAAACTATTATCAAAATATATCTTTTCGGCTCTGTTCTTGGCTGCTTCCGGAGGTTCCGCCACCGCTCAATCCATGCGGGCGAATACGTATTGTAATCCGCTTAATGTGGATTATACGTATATGATTTATAACTCATCGAACAACCTGTCTTACCGTTCGGGCGCGGACCCCGCTGTCGTAGAATTCCGGGGCGAGTATTATATGTTCGTAACCCGTTCGCATGGCTATTGGCATTCGAAAGATTTGTTGAACTGGGATTTTATCACTCCCGGTAAAAACTGGTATCCTCAGGGTTCCAACGCTCCCGCCGCTCATAATTATAAGGATTCCGTGCTTTATGTGATGGGTGATCCGTCCGGCTCCATGAGCGTTCTTTATACCGATGATCCGAAATCGGGTAATTGGAACGCTACTCCTGCTATACTCCACGACCTACAAGACCCGGATTTATTCATCGATGATGACGGGCAAGCTTATTTATTCTGGGGTTCTTCCAATGTTTATCCGCTTCGGGGCAAGAAACTGAATAAGGATGACCGTTTCTTGATCGAGGGTGAGACGGTCGAGCTTTTCGGCTTGGATATGCCGAAGCATGGCTGGGAACGTTTTGGCGAGAACCATACCGATACGGTATTGGGGGGCTATATGGAAGGTGCTTGGCTGACCAAGCACGACGGTAAATATTATATGCAGTATGCCGCCCCCGGTACGGAATTCAACGTATATGCCGATGGTGTTTATGTGGCGGACTCCCCATTAGGTCCGTATAAATACCAATCGCATAACCCGGTAAGCTATAAGCCCGGTGGTTTCATGAATGGTGCCGGACACGGAAGTACCTTGGTGGGGCCGGGAGGTAATTATTGGCATTTCGCATCTATGTCTCTCTCGGCTACGGTGAATTGGGAGCGTCGCCTCTGCATGTATCCTACTTTCTTCGATAAGGAGGGCATTATGTATTGTGATAATAACTTCGGTGATTATCCGCATTACGCTCCCGCCGAGCCGGGAAAGAAAGGTGAGTTTACGGGGTGGATGTTGCTTTCTTATAAAAAGCCGGTGAAAGCTTCCTCGTATGCGGAGGGTTCCGCTCCCGCCGCGCAAGGATTCACGGAATCGAACCGTCCCAAGACTTCCGCCAATTTCCTTCCGGCCAACTTGACGGATGAGGAATGTAAGACATTCTGGATGGCTCGCACGAATGGAGATACCGAATGGGTAGAGATCGATCTGGAGGTTCCCGCTACGGTGTATGCTGTGCAAGTGAATTATCACGATCATCAATCGAATATGTATGGACGTATTCCCGGTTTACGCCACCGTTATGCGGTGGAAGGCTCTTTGGACGGGCAGGATTGGGTAACGTTGGTGGATCGCCGGAATAATTATAAGGATGTCCCGAATGACTACGTACAAGTGGATAATCCGGCTCGTGTCCGTTATGTCCGTTATAAGAACATAGAGGTCCCGACGCCTCATCTGGCGATCTCGGACTTGCGTGTGTTCGGTATCGGTGAGGGCAAGAAACCTGCGACGGTGAAGAACTTCAAGGTCGTTCGCCAAGCGGATCGCCGTGACGCTATGATCACTTGGGACGCTGTCAAAAACAGCCAAGGCTACAACATCCGTTGGGGCATCGCTCCCGATAAACTATACAATTCATGGCTCCTATACGGAAAGAATGAATTACTTTTAAAGAGTCTGTCCACCGACCAGCCTTATTATTTCACCATCGAGGCTTTCAACGAGAACGGTGTATCAGAAGCGACAAAAATACAGGAAGCCCAATAATCTTCCGGTATCATTTTCAAATGTATTTTGTAGAGATAGGACAATCTGTCTCTACAAAATACATACAATATTCGATTATTTACTTACTAACGGGTATTTATCTGGATTTGCTATGATAGACAAGCTCAAATCTACATCTAAAGCATCCCAACGAATCCGCTCACGTCCTAATAGTTGGTTTAATCTTGATATTATACAACGCCTTAACAGACTATTTAATTATATTTGCGGAAGTTATCGATCTAGGTAGATAGTATTTACATTTGAATATATGATTATGAAAACACTTAGAAGTATCTTTTTTCTGTCTCTTTGCCTTCTTCTCTCCGTTGCTGGATATGCTGGTGATAAGGCTAGTTTTTTGAAAAAGCAGTTTACGGCTCGTGATGGTTATCAATTGAATTATCGGGTTCTGTATCCCCGAGATTATAATCCGGCGCAGAAATACCCGGTAATCCTGTTCCTGCACGGAGCGGGCGAACGAGGGTCGGATAATGAGGCCCAATTAGTACATGGTGGCGATATGTTCGCTTCTTTCGAGAATCAAACCAAATATCCGGCTATCATTATAGCGCCTCAATGCCCGGCCGAGAAGACTTGGTCTGAATATAAGGGATTGAACGCCGGAAAAGAAGGAAAGCGTTTCTATCCGTTGAATGCTCCGGCCACACAATCGATGGCCGCCGTCAAGGAATTATTGGATAGTTATATAGCGGAAGGTAAGGTCGATACGAAACGCATTTACGTAACCGGCCTATCAATGGGAGGTATGGGTACGTTCGATATCGTGATGCGTTACCCGAACCTGTTTGCCGCTGCCGCCCCGATTTGCGGTGGAGCGAATTTGCAACGTCTGGCGAACTTCAAGGGCAAGACGGCTTTCAGTATTTATCATGGCGGCTCCGACAGCGTAGTCGATGTACAATTCTCCCGTGACGCTAATGAGGCATTGAAGAAAGCAGGAGCTGATGTCCGTTATAAGGAATTTCCCGGTGTAGACCATAACAGTTGGGATAACGCTTTCGCCGAACCGGATTATCTGGCTTGGATGTTCCAGCATAGCTTGTAAAAACAGAGGTATCATCTCCAGATTTTTTACTTACTAGACATTATTTATCCTTTATAGGTTAGATATCCGGAAAAAAAAGTATATTTGCAGTGATCAACATTTTAAAACCAGAAAGCAGAGTAGAATACCTGCTTCTATTCGGTTGCAGGCATTTTTTTGCCTGTAACCGATCCGATATGACGGTTCCGTACCCCCGTGGAGTGCATTAATGTGCCTCCAGCTTTCTGGTAAAGTGTTGATCAACGGGTCAGGCGGGACCGTTCTTTTTTCCGCCTGCTTACAACTAATATATTATGGAAGAGGAAAAGATCTATTCCGTAACTGAACCTGTCGGTTCAGAGCAAGACGCTCCGGTTTCGAACATGGAAATGTTGAGTGATGTATTTTTTAAGGAAGAGGCACGACGCTTGAAAGAGGCGTGCCGTTTTGAGAAAGATGAGGATGATTTCGATTATCTGAACCATCAGTTGCAAAGCGTGAAAAATCTGTTGGTAGGTCTAAAACTGCCGTGGATACAAATAGCACCAATTTTGTACAGATGTATGGCCGTTTATCTGCAGCGTCCCGATCAACATGTAAGTAATATGAAAGTTCGCTACCTGTCAACGCAATTGATGGATGGGGTTTTGCTTTTATCCCAGAACGGACGGCTCATCAATGACTTGCTCATGTTTTTCGACCGCCAGATCAAGGAAATTCAATGTCTGCGAAATGAAAGAGGAGAGGAGATCGATAATGTGAGTATTTTAGGTACAGAGTGAAATATTTTGTAGAGACGTAGCGTTATGTTACGTCTCATACCATTCTAGGAAATTTCTTACTCGTTAATTAGGAACAGATTTGAAAAATTTATACCTTTGTTTCATACATCTAAAGTATAGGAGTTTTTTATGTTAGGAATGAATTCAAAGAGGACGCTTGTCTCTGGTAAATTCGCCAAAGAGATCAAAGAGAAAGCTCTTCGTATTCAGACTGGAGATTTGGACGAACGAGATAAAAAGGAGATCCAAAGAAACCGTCGGATTACCAAAGAGGTTTCCATTCTATGGAAATAATATTTGATCATGGAATATATTTTTGAGCGCTTAACAGATACATCTTGTTTACATGACTTTTGTTGTGGTGTTATTCCTATGGATTGTTTTATCCAAGATGGTTTTGATCTTAGTATCGCAAATCATTATTGTAGTGCTTATATCGTTAAGGAGAGTTTAAAAGAATCGACAGTCTTAGCATTGTTTGCTTTGAGTTTTGATTCCTTGGATTTAGATATTGATGATCGAAATGAAATTATAACAGGAGTCTCTAATACAAATATTCCAGAATTTACTGATAATTACAAAGATATATTTTTGACTAAACCCCGTTATCCCGCATTGGAAATTGCTTATTTAGCGGTAGACAAGAATTACCATAAGTCTGGTTTAGGGAAGATCATTGTGGAGGCTATTGTCCAAAAAGCACAAAAGCAGGATTTGGCGGGTTGCCAATTTATTACAGTAGAGGCCTTGAATACACAAGAATACAATGCTGTAGGTTTTTATGATAAGTGTTGTTTCTCGGCTTGCGAATATCCGAATCCAAATAAGGGTACATTAAGAATGTTCAGGACACTTTATCCGGTGTCGTAACCATTCAGCGAAGCGAATACGTTCTCTATATCATCTCGAAACAAGCTCATATATCAATCTGACACTTTGTAGACTAAAGTCCCGGAGAATCGTTTTTTCCGTACAAGAGTACGGCTTGTCCCTAAATACGCAAGGAAAAATCAGCAATTGCTTGGTTGGTAGATAGATGCTTGAAAACGGCCTTTTATTCTAGCGGAATTTATTCATCATAACTCATATCTGGAGGCCAAAAAAGGGAAATAATAGGGTAATGATAGGGTTATAATAGGGTACGAATGCCTATTCACGGGTACTTGCGACGCTATTCTTGACTACTCATGATGCCTAACGTGAGTATACGCGTCGCCTAATGCGGCCTATTGCATAGGCTTTCGTGGCTATTCATGCGTGAAAAGTGGTCCTTTTTAACAAAAAACGCCGTTTATAGCCTTCTCCTTCCCGCTATTTCGCTACTTTCGCCAGAAGTACTTGTCATGATATTTGCCTTATGTTGATCAAAAAGGTTTTTTATCGTTTATTTCGCTGCCAAAGAGATATTATTGAAGGGATGATACTAGGGAGAATATTTATGGGGAATATGGAAAAGGAAATAACCTACGTCCGATAACTTTCACTACCTTTGCGCCCGCAAAAATATACAAATAAGATGAAACCTACTTTATTAGTGACTTCCAGACAAGTAATGTTCAGAGAGATGAAGGATTACTTGATGATTGCGTTGGGGATGATCCTTTACGGTATCGGATGGACCGTTTTCCTTTTGCCGAATGACATTACGACAGGTGGAGTGCCGGGTATCGCTTCCATTGTTTTCTGGGCTACGGGATTTCCCGTTCAGTACACTTACTTCCTCATTAATGCCGTCTTGCTGATGCTTGCCTTGAAAATATTAGGTTTTAAGTTCAGTATCAAGACGATCTTCGCCGTGTTTACGCTTACTTTTTTCTTGTCCCTTATCCAGGAGCTGACAGCCGGGATGCATTTATTACAAGATCAACCGTTTATGGCATGTGTGCTGGGAGCCTCCTTCTGCGGAAGTGGTATCGGTATCGCTTTCTCCTCGAACGGTAGTACGGGTGGAACGGATATTATTGCCGCTATCATCAATAAATACCGGGATATAACGCTGGGACGGGTCATGATGATCTGCGATATGATTATTATCACCTCCAGTTATTTCGTGCTAAAGGATTGGGAGAAAGTGGTATATGGTTTCGTAACGTTATATGTTTGTAGTTTCGTGCTGGATCAGATCGTGAACAGTGCCCGCCAGTCCGTGCAATTCTTTATCATCTCGAAGAAGTATCAAGAGATTGGTAAGGAGATTAATGCGTTGCACCGAGGGGTTACGGTGATCGATGCTACCGGGTTATATACGGGGCAAGAACAGAAGATGATGTTCGTGCTCGCTAAAAAACGGCAATCCACTACGATTTTCCGTATCATTAATGATATTGATCCGACCGCCTTTGTATCCCAAAGCGCCGTAATCGGGGTTTATGGGGAAGGATTCGATCATTTTAAACTAAAGAAATCAAAGTAGAGACGGGGCACGCCCCGTCTCATCCCCTCAAAATAGTAACTAGGGTTGCATGATAACTTCTACCCGGTTACCCTGTCCCAAAAGCTTTTGGGCGAATGCCTTTATCTTCTCGGGAGTCAGCGCCTTAACAATCGACTCATAATCCGTATCGGTATCAAATCCTTTATAATAATAATCATCCAATACGTTCAACCAATAGCTGTTCTCCTGCAAGACTTCCGCATGACGTTTCAGCAGGTTATCCTGTGTTTTCTTGAAATCTTCTTGACGAGGGCCTACCTCGGAAAGCCGTTTCAACTCATTGCGGACAATTGTGTTCATCTGCTCCCACTTAGCCGGGTCCGTATCGAAGAATATCTGTAATGTCGTTCTTCCTTCCGGGAAAGGTGAGATTCTAGCGGATACACCGACGCCATACGTTCCTCCTTCTTTCTCGCGTACCTTCTCGTAATATACCAAGTCCATAACTTGTTTCAATGCGGTAGCGGTGATGATATTCTCCAGATTGTACTCCATTTGTCCGGTATAGAGGTTGGCTACCGTTACTTTCGGGATTTCCATGGAGCGGTTGAATCGATTCATATAGTCTCCCTTACGCATCGATGGAACCTCCGCCGGATTTCCCTTCTCAATTTTTCCTTGAGATGGCAATGTCGCTAAATACTGCTCTATATACGGACGGATACTATCGATCTGGATATTACCTACAAACGTGAATACGAAACCGGAAGCATCCGAGAAGCGTTCCTTGCGCATCTCCATGATACGAGGATAACTGATATGTTCGAAATCTTGTGGACGAAGACGTGACGCACGAGGATTATCTCCGTAAACCGCTTTAGACAAAGAGTCGCTGAAAGCGACCATGGGATTTAACTCCATATTCTGCAATTGCGCTTTTGTCCGTGTCTCGAAAGATGCGTAGGCCTCCTCGTCCATGCGGGGAGCCGTGAAGCTAAGGTAAATTAACTCGAATAAGGTTCGCAAATCGGAAGGAGCGGCCATTCCGTTCACGTTCTCACTATCTTGACTGAGCGATAGGGCGCAAGATACCTTCTTTCCGGCCAGACGCTTACTTAGATCCGTGGCGGAGAAATTACCCAATCCACCGATCTCGATCACGTCATTGAAAACTTTTAAGTTATCAATATCCTTCGTGCCGAATAAAGTGCTTCCTCCCGGGCTGGTAGCGGTCATGATGATCTCGTCCTTCTTGAATTCGGTAGGCTTCAATACCACCTTGATACCATTGCTTAAGGTAAATACTGTCGCTCCGAAGTGCTGGCCGGTCTTTGTCTCCGTGATCTGGCCCGGGGTCGGCAAGGTCGGGACTAAAGGCTCGTTGGAGACAGTTTCCTTATAAGGCTCTACCGGCATCTGTCGTGCTTTGAGGAACGTACGGAGCAGGTTCTCCTCGGTCGGGTATTTTATACCTTCTTTATCCGGTCCGGTTAACCCGATCACGATATTATCCTCTCCGATCATATCTTGGATATATTGGTTGACTTGCTCTACCGGGATATTCTGGGCGATCTGGTTCAATAGCGTGTATTCCATCTCAATGCCCGGGATATAACCGCCGTTGGTGAAATGGTTCACGTATTCACGGACATAAGCGTCGTTCTTTTGGTTATTCCGCTCGTTGTAAGCGGACTCGTATTGTTTCAACACGTTGATGCGTGCCCGTTCATACTCGGATGGCGTAAAGCCATATTGTTTTACCCGTTGAGTCTCTTTGACAAGCGTGGTCAGTGTGGAATCGATCTCGCCTTCCTTGGCAAGAGCGGCTACGGTCCATGCTCCCTTGCTTTTCGCGATCATGAAATTATCATCGTCGTAGGCTTCCGCATAGATAAACGGAGGATTCGCTTGATGCAAGATGTCATCGAAACGCTCGTCCATGATCGACGCGCATATTTGCTGGATATAGTCCTTTACCAATCCGGCAATCGTACGATTCAAGTCGTTGGGCAATTTATCGTGTTTATAGAAGATATAAAGGATCGTATTGGATGCCTCCTTGTCTTTGGCGATCGAGATCAGAGGTAGATCATTGTCGGGAACCGATACTTGTTCCCGTTTTGCCGGGTTGACCGGGGCAGGGACATCGGCGAACATCTTTTTGATCGTTGCCTCCACTTGATCTACATTTACGTCTCCCACGATGATAATCGCTTGCAAGTCCGGACGATACCATTTTTTGTAGTAAGCCCTCAACTCGTCCGGCTTGAAGTTCTCGATCACGTCGATCGAACCGATCGGCATCCGGTTCGCGTAACGGCTTCCCGGGTACATCTTGGGTAGTTGCTGCTCCCATAGACGAGTCTGGGCATCCTGTCGGGTACGCCATTCCTCACGGATGACCCCACGTTCTTTCTGGATAGCCGAGTCGGTCAAGGCTAGGAACCCGGACCAATCGTGAAGGATCAATAAGCAAGAATCAACCACGCCGCTTTTGTTGACAGGGGCGTTGGTAATCATGTAGACGGTCTCATCAAAGGAGGTATAGGCGTTGAAGTTTTCCCCGCTGCGCATACCTACACTCTCGATATATTCGTCCATCCCGTTATTCGGGAAGTTCCTACTGCCGTCGAAAGCCATATGTTCCAAGAAGTGAGCCAAACCTCGTTGATTGTCTTCCTCTAAGATGGAGCCTACGTTTTGGGCGATGTAAAAGTCTGCCCGGTCTTTGGGCTGATCGTTGTGACGGATGTAGTAGGTCAATCCGTTACTCAATTTCCCGTATCGAACCTTTGGGTCGATCGGAAGCGGTTCGGGTTCCTGCATCTCTTGTGCCATCACTTGTGTGAAAGCGACGAAACAAAGCAGGATTGCCGTTAAGATAGAATGTCTTTTTATCATATTTGTTTCATTGATAGTGAATCTAGATCACAAAACTAGCAAAAAATCATAGAAAGAGGCCCTTATGGCGAAAAAAGGAGTATCCGATGCGGAATACTCCTTTCTATCAAGATGAAACAGGCGGGGGGTGTCTCATTTCACCTCTTTATTCATTCGGTATGTCAACGCGCCAGACGGACATTGATTGATTTGGGCAATTAATTCCGCGGTTGTCGCGTTCTCTATCTGTATCCAGGGTCTCTCCTTCGGCTTATAGACACCGGGAAGAGTCTTTACACAGATACCGGCATGTTGACATAACTCCGGTTGCCAGATAATGGTGAGTTCACCATTCGTATATTCGATCTTCTTTCCCATATAATTTTGTTATAGATATTAAACATGTATGCCTCTCATTACGATGCGTTTCCAATCCGGATGCTTCTGAATATATCCAGCTACGAACGGACATAACGGGACGAGACGTAAGTCTTTCTTTTCGATATCCAAGAGCACTTTCTCCACCAATTGGCTACCAATTCCTTTACCTCCAAGCTCCATGGGAACCTCAGTGTGGGTGAGATAAATTACCCCATCCTTATTTTTTATATACTCTATTCTGGGAACGTATCGCTCTATATGAAATTCATATTGGTGGCGTTCTTCATTATCAATTAGTTCATAATTTTCTTTCATCTCCCTATAATTTTAATACTCAACTATTCTATTAACACTTGAGTGATAAGGTTTGTTTAATATAATTCTAATCTATTCTATATAATTTATAGGGGAATGGAACGTTAGGTATTAAACGTAAATGATTACCTTTGCGGCCGACTGCCCGTGTGGGTATGCAAGTAGAAACAATTAATTATCACACTTATACAAAGTATGGGAAAGTACAAACTAATCAACAACGTGTTGGGGTGGGTCGTTTTTTTGATCGCTTCTACCGTTTATCTGATGACAATGGAACCCACCGCCAGTTTCTGGGATTGTGGTGAGTTTATCTCTTCGGCATACAAATTGGAAGTAGGGCATCCGCCCGGAGCTCCTTTCTTCATGTTAACAGCCAATTTATTTACGCAGTTCGCCTCGGACCCTTCCAAGGTGGCGGTAATGGTCAATACGATGTCCGCCCTCTTTAGCGGCCTGACGATCTTATTCCTTTTCTGGAGTATTACTCATTTGGCTCGTAAGATTATCGTGGAAGACGATAAGACGATGTCTCTGGGACAGATGATTACGATCATGGGTTGCGGTTTGGTAGGTTCTTTGGCTTATACGTTTAGCGATACATTCTGGTTTAGCGCCGTGGAGGGCGAGGTATATGCTTATTCTTCCTTGTTTACCGCCTTGGTATTCTGGTTGATCTTGAAATGGGAAGAAGCCGCCGATCGTCCGCATGCTGATCGTTGGATCGTGCTGATCGCTTATTTGATGGGTCTGAGTATCGGTGTCCATTTGCTGAACTTATTGTGTATCCCGGCTATCGTGCTGGTATATTATTATAAGAAATTCCCGAATCCTACGATGAAGGGTACGCTGATCGCTTTATTGGTGTCGTTCGCTATCGTGGGCTTGATGATGTATGGTGTCGTACAAGGCTTGGTTGAGGTTTGCGGTTATTTCGAGCTGTTGTTTGTCAATACGTTCGGTATGCCGTATAACTCGGGTGTATATGCGTTCGTGATTATCTTGGCGGCTTCCTTGATCTGGGCGATCTGGGAGACGATGCAAGACGAGATCCATCCGGTGCGGATGAAGATATCCTTTATCCTCTCGATCGTATTGTTGGGTATTCCGTTTATCGGTAGCGGTTACGTGATCGCCGTGATCCTTACGGCGGCCTTGACGGCTTATTTGTTCATGAGCAAGAAGGTAAATATCAAGATGCTGAATACGATCTTGGTCTGCTTGATGGTAATCGTAGTGGGTTATTCATCCTATGCCTTGACATTGATCCGTGCGACAGCCGATACGCCTATGAACCAAAACGCTCCGCAAGATATCTTTACCTTGCGTACTTATTTGGCTCGCGAGCAATACGGTAAGACTCCGTTGATCTACGGCCAGACCTATGTATCCGAGGTGAAGCGTGAGAACCAAGGCGGTACTTGCGTACCTGTATCGAAAGAGGGTGAGCCGACTTGGAGCCGTGTCATTAAGAAAGATAAAAACGAGAAGGATCATTATTATATCTCTCGTTACGATACGGAATACGAATACGTGGATGAGTTGAGTATGCTTTTCCCCCGTATGTATAGTAGCGACGGACGTCATGTGGCTGCTTATAAGGAGTGGGCACAAGTGAAAGGTACACCGGTGAAGTTCAACCGTTGTGGTGAGATGGTGACGGTGATGAAACCTACATTTGCCGAGAATTTGCGTTATTTCTTCGCTTATCAGCTGAATTTCATGTACTGGCGTTATTTCATGTGGAACTTCTCCGGACGGCAGAACGATATACAAGGTAACGGTGAGGTCTCGAATGGTAACTGGATAACCGGTATTCCGTTTATTGATGAGGCTTTAGTGGGCCCGCAAGAGGATATGCCGTTCGATATTATCAATAATAAGGGGCATAACGTATATTATATGTTACCGCTTCTATTGGGTATCTTGGGGCTTCTATTCCAAGCTTATGCCGGAAAGAAGGGCATTCAGGGATTCTGGATCACATTCTTCTTGTTCTTTATGACGGGTATCGCGATCGTGCTTTACTTGAACCAGACGCCGTATCAACCTCGTGAGCGAGACTATGCGTATGCCGGATCATTCTATGCGTTCTGTATATGGATCGGTTTCGGTGTGGCGGCCTTGGCGAAAGGATTGCAGAAGTATGGCAAGTTATCTCCGGTGATAGCGGGTTCTGTCGCTACGGTACTGTGCTTGTTGGTTCCTATCCAGATGGGTGCGCAGAACTGGGACGACCATGATCGCTCGAACCGTTATGTTTGCCGTGATTTCGGTGCGAACTATTTGGAATCTTGCGAGCCGAACGCTGTCATATTTACGAATGGTGATAATGACACGTTCCCGTTGTGGTACGCACAGGAGGTGGAAGGTATCCGTACGGATGTACGTGTATGTAATACGAGCTATTTGCAAACCGACTGGTATATCAACCAAATGAAGAAGCAAGCATACGAATCCGATCCGCTTCCAATCTCTTGGCAACCGGAGGATTATGTGCAAGGTACTCGTGATGCCGCTTATGTATTCCCGATGACGGATAAGTCGATCGATCTGAAGACCGCTCTTGATTTCGTTCGTAGCAACGATCCGAAGTTTAAGAAGATCCCGGGTATCAATCAAGAATTAGATTATATTCCTGCGCAGACATTGACGATGGGGGTAGATTCCGCCGCGGTTATGGCTGCCGGCGTGATCGATACCGCTAACTTGCCGTATTTGCAGAAAGAGATGAAGATTGACTTGAAAGGCAAGGATGTCTTGGGTAAGCAAGAGTTGATTATCTTGGATATGTTGCAGACGAATGACTGGAACCGTCCGATCTATTACGCGATTACCGTAAGCCCGGATCAGTTCGTGAAATTGGATCCGTACTTCCAGCAGACCGGTATGGCTTATCAGATCGTTCCGATGGAGACACAGGGAACTGTTCGTTCGATCAATACGGAGAAGATGTATGACAACGTGATGAATAAGTTCAAATGGGGTGGTGTCAATACGCCGGGTGTGTACTTGGATGAGAATGTAATGCGGATGTGCAAGAGCTATCGTATTGCGTTGTTCAGCAAGCTGGCTGCCGCTTTGGTCGCTGAGGGCAAGAATGAGAAAGCACTGAACGTATTGGATAAGGCGATGGAAGTATTGCCTCCCGAGAATGTTCCGTTGGATTATAGCGCTCTTTCTTTAGGTGAGCTGTATTACGAGTTGGGCCAGAAGGAGAAGGCGGAGATGGTTTATAAAGGTATAGCGGACAATGCGTTGCGCAGTATAAACTGGTATTTCCGTTTGCGTCCGGGGCAATTATCATCTGTCGAGAGTGATTTAGGTCATAACTTGGCGGTTCTCCAAGAGGTATTGCGTGTGAGCAAACAATACAATCCGGAGTTCGCTAAGCCTTATCAAGAGGAATTTGATAATTACCGTATGGCGTACGGATCAGTGGCAAAAGACTAACAAAGTATGTTTATAGAACAACCGCCTTGGTTTTACAGGGCACTGTTCCCGGGGGTAACTTGGCGAATACCGGCAGAGAAGAAGTGTGTGTATCTCACCTTCGACGACGGCCCGATTCCCGAGGTTACCCCTTGGGTTTTAGATATATTGGATACGTATGGGATCAAGGCTACCTTTTTTATGGTAGGGGATAATGTACGTAAGCATCCCGAGGTCTTCCAGATGGTGATAGATCGTGGGCACCGTGTCGGTAACCATACGTTCAACCATATCCAAGGTATCAAGTTCTGGACGAAGAATTATTTGGCGAATGTGGAGAAGGCAGCCGAATATATTCCCAGCAATTTATTTCGGCCTCCTCATGGGCATATGCGTTTTCCGCAGGTAGTATGGCTTCGCCGCCATTATCATATCGTGATGTGGGATGTGGTCACCCGTGACTATAGCCCTCATATGACTCCGAACGGTGTCTTCAACGTGGTAAAGAACTATACCCGTAATGGTTCTGTTATCGTCTTCCACGATTCCTTGAAAGCCGAGCGCAATATGCGTGAGGCAATGCCCCGGGCTGTCGAATGGCTCTTAAAGGAAGGCTACGAGTTTAAAGTTTTTGAATAATGGGTATCTCCCAGTTTATAAAAGATAAAGCTATGGAATTAGGCTTTTCCGCTTGCGGTATCGCTGAAGTAGCGAAGGCCGGGAGCGAGGAGGCTTATTTTGACCAATGGATCGCGGAAGGCTACCATGCTGGAATGAAATACATGGAGAATCATCGGGAAATTCGTCTCAATCCGGATGGCTTGGTGGAAGGTGCCAAATCAGTTATCTCAGTAGCCTTGAATTATTATCCGAAAGTTCTCCGGAATCCGGCGGAACCTTATATCTCGTATTATGCGTACGGAGAAGATTATCATGGGGTCGTAAAGGATAAACTTCGCCAATTATGGAAAGCGATAACCGAGCATCATCCCTCCAACAATGAGGCCCGTGTATTCACGGACTCCGCCCCTCTGTTAGAGCGTTATTGGGCTTGGAAAGCTGGTTTGGGATGGATCGGAAAGAATACGAACCTAATCATCCCGGGCAAAGGCTCTTTCTTTTTCCTTGGGGAGATCGTGACAACTTTGGTAGTCGATACCTATGATTCCCCCAAAAAGAATCACTGCGGTTCCTGCATCCGCTGTTTGAACGCTTGTCCTACCGGAGCCTTGGAAGGGCCGAAACGTTTGAATGCCCGTAAATGTATCTCTTATCTTACGATCGAGCATCGTGGAGAAATCCCTGTTGAGCAAGCCGTCCTTTTAGGTAACCGTATCTATGGATGCGACACCTGCCAAGCCGTTTGTCCTTGGAACCGCTTCGCTATGCCTACGGCAGTAGCAGCCTTTCATCCCACCCCTTCTTTGCTCTCCCTTAAAAAAGACGACCTCAAGGCATTGAGCCGTGAGGATTATAATCGTATCTTTGCACATTCGGCGGTGAAACGCACCAAATATGAGGGATTATTACGAACAATACAATATCTAAAAGACTAAATTACCATGAGAAGAACATTTAACTTCTTGCTTCTTTTCTTCCTGTCGGTGATGACGGTAATGGCCGCTCCCGGAGATTTACAAGAGAAGCTTGCCGCCCTAAAAGGAATTAGTGGCATTGAAAAACTTCAATCCGATTATTATCCGGAGAAATATGTAGTACGTATTACTCAGCAGGTCGATCCGAAAGACCCCGCCGCCGGAACATTTACGCAACGGGTTATCGTAGGCCATGTAGGTTATGATCGTCCTACCATTATCGTGACCGAAGGATATGGAGCGGCTTATGCGCTCAATCCGAAATATCAGGAAGAACTATCTAAACTATTGAATGCGAACTTAGTGTTTGTGGAGTACCGTTATTTCTTGGAGTCGACGCCGGAACCTAAAAACTGGGATTATCTGACCGCCGAGAACTCTGCGTACGATTTACATAACGTCCGCAATACATTCAAGCAGATCTATCCGGAAAAATGGATCAGTACCGGTATCAGTAAGGGGGGACAGACTACAATGCTTTACCGTGCCTTTTTCCCGGACGACGTGGATTTCTCCGTTCCTTATGTCGGTCCGTTATGTAAAGGCGTAGAGGATGGCCGCCACGAACCTTTCTTACGTAAGGTAGGTACGAAAGCGGAACGCGAGAAGATACAGGATTTTCAATTGGAAGTCTTGAAACGTAAGTCCGATATGCTTCCTTTATTGGAGAGCTATTGTAAGAATAAAAACCTGACATTCCGTATCCCGATGCCCGAGGTATTGGATTATTGCGTACTGGAATATTCATTCGCTCTTTGGCAGTGGGGAACTTCGGTAAGTACGATCCCTTCCAAGTCTGCCGACGATCAAGCGCTCTTCGACTATCTGATGAATATCAGCGGTCCTGATTACTTCGCCGAGAACCAGCCGAATATCTCTTTCTTCGTACAAGCCGCCCGTGAGCTCGGTTATTATGGCTATGACGTAAAACCTTTCAAGAAATACCTTACGATCGATAGTGCCCACGGATACTTGAACCGTATCATGCTTCCCGGGGAACTGGTCGATAAAGTAGACTTCCGTCCGGCTCTGTACCACAAGATCTATAACTTCTTGAAAGACAACGATCCAAAAATGATCTTCATCTATGGCGAGATCGACCCGTGGAGCGCAGCCATGGTTCCCGCTTTCAAAGGCAAGAAGAATGAGCAAATCTATATCCAGCCCCGAGGTAGCCATCGTGCCCGTATCGGCAATATGCCGGAGGATATGAAGGAGCGGATCCTTACACAGATGAATAAATGGCTGGCCGAGTAAAAATAGAGTAGCCTATTTTTTCCCTATAAATCCCCGTATTATTACTTATCGGTTGTAATACGGGGATTTGTTATGTATATTAAGATATTTCTCGTATATTACGCCCTATTAAAAACTAGATGAAATGTTTACCGGTTCGATGATGAAATTGAAAAGCATATTATATGGGACGTTACCTTTTTACTATACCAAAGTGTTTGAGCCTTCTTCCCCTAAATTAGCGTATTATGATTATTTCCGAAAAAAGGGCTATACACGCTATCCTTATGATTTCGCTACGGAATATTTGGATATGCCAATTGCCGTTCAGTGGGATAAGGAGAAAGAATTGCCTTATGTGATGCACCGGGGAAATAAACGATTATATTTTCCGAGAGAGTATAGCACATCTAAGATCGAGAAATGCTATCGGGCTTTGTTGATCGAGCAAGACGTGAGACACCCCCATCATTATGCGGATTCCATGGAAGAATTTAGAGGAAAGACACTCTTGGATATTGGTTCCGCTGAGGGATTTACCGCTCTGGATACCATCGAGGTTACCCGTTTTGTTTATCTTTTTGAATATGAGGATAAATGGATCGAGGCGCTTCAGGCTACTTTTGAGCCGTGGAAAGAGAAAACGATGATCGTAAAGAAATATATCAGCGATCATGACGATGACGTTAATGCTGCTTTGGATAATTTCTTGAAAGACAAGTCTCGAAAAGATATCTTCTTAAAAATGGATATAGAAGGTGCGGAATGTATGGCTTTACAGGGCTGTATGGAATTATTCGCGAAAGCGGATCACTTGGATTTCGCGATCTGTACGTATCATAAAGAAACTGATGTCGTCCAAATCCCGGCTTTTCTGGACCGGTTTAACTGTTCCTATTCATTTACCGATGGCTATATGTTCGTAAAACATAGTTTACGCAAATGCCTTGTCCGGGGAAGTTGTCAAGCTAGTTCCTGATAACTTTGAATCGTCTCCTTGCTGCCTTATTACCCGATATTCGTTACCTTTGCGAAAATATATATGTGGTATGAAAGAATTTAAGGTATTGATATCGGCTCTTTTCGTCTTGATACTTATGGCCTGCGGCGATAAGCGGACAGATGAGAGGATCGTTTCCGTGACGATTGAGCCGCAACGGTATTTTGCGGAGAAGATAGCCGGAGATAAATTTAAGATTAATTGTGTGGTTCCGGCAGGGCAAAGTCCGGAGACGTATGATCCTACACCGCAGCAAATGGTGCAGGTGGGTAAAAGCCAAGGCTATTTAAGGATCGGATCGATCGGGTTCGAACAGGCTTGGATGGATAATATCCGGAATAATAATCCGGGACTCAAGGTTTTTGACCTGTCCGAAGGAATTGATTTACTTAAAAGCCCCGAGGAAGAAGAGGAACATGATCACCACCACCACCATCATCATCCCGGAGGCGTCGATCCGCATACGTGGAGCTCTATCTCTGGAGCGAAGGTGATCGCCAAGAACACCTTGGATGCCTTTGTGTCTTTGGACTCGGAGAATAAGGAATATTACCAAGCGAATTATGAGCAACTGACGAAAGAAATCGAAGAGACGGAAAAGACCGTTTCCGGTTTGTTACGTTCTCTTGACAATAAGACATTTATTATTTACCATCCGGCCCTGACCTATTTGGCTAACGAATATGGCTTGACCCAGCTTTGCATCGAGATGGACGGAAAAGAACCGTCTCCCGCACAATTAAAGGAACTGGTCGAGACCGCACGGGAACATAATGCGAAAGTCGTGTTTATCCAACGGGAGTTTGACCAGAAGAACGCCGAGTTGATCGCTAAAGAAACAGGTTGCCGTCTGATCCCGATCAATCCGCTGGATTACGATTGGGGTAAGGAAATGATTCATATCGCAAAATCGTTAGCCGATGGACAAGCTGATTGAGTTGAGAGAGGTTACCGCCGGATACGGTAATAAGATCGCCTTACGTAACGTAACGCTGGATGTGTGGAAAAATGATTTCTTGGGAATTATCGGACCGAATGGCGGCGGGAAAACGACGCTTTTAAAGGTGATACTAGGTCTATTGCCTCCTATTTCCGGAACGATTCGTTTTTACGATGAAAATGTAGAGGTTCCTTCCTTGAAGATCGGTTATCTACCCCAAATGAGCCAGATCGATAAGAAGTTTCCGATCTCCGTACGGGAAGTGATCTCTTCCGGTTTATCCGCGGAGAAACCCTTGTTCCGTCCATTCAATAGATCCCAGAGAGAGCGTGTAGACGAGGTGATCGTACAGATGGGATTGGAGGAGTTGGCGGGCAGGGCCATCGGTGAGCTTTCCGGTGGCCAGTTGCAGCGGGTCTTATTGGGGCGTTCTATTGTCTCCCGTCCGCAGGTATTGATCTTGGATGAGCCTAATTCGTATGTGGATAAACGATTCGAGTCTCGTTTTTATCAGCTCTTGGAAGAGATCAATAAAGAGAGCGCTATCATCTTGGTTTCCCATGATATCGGTACGGTTTTGACGATGGTGAAAAATATCGCTTGCGTAAACGAGACTTTGCATTATCACCCGGGAGCGAATGTCTCCGAGGAATGGTTGGGCGAGAAATACGCTTGTCCGATCGAGTTGGTGGGGCATGGTGACTTGCCGCACCGAGTCTTGAAGAAACACCAACACGAATAATTCTTTTTCACGAATAACTCTATTTTTATGATACCACAAATCATTTGCTGGATAAGCTTGCCGGAGATCGGTTATATCGTAGGTATTGCCGTAATCCTGTTCGGATGTAAGGCCGTATCGCAAAACCCGTTCATCAGTAAGAAACAAAAGATTCTTTGGATGCTGACGATCCTGTTCTTGAATTGGATCGGGTTGTTGTGGTATTATTATACATTTTATATGAAAGAAAAATGAAGGATATGAAGATATTGATAACCGGAGCGAGTGGTTTTATCGGCGGTTTCTTGGTAGAGGAGGCGCTTCGCCGTGGCTATGAGACGTGGGCGGGTATCCGTGCGGGTAGCAGTAAAGCGCATCTGCAAGATAAGCGGATTCATTTCATCGACTTGAAATATGGCGATCAGGAAGCGCTTACGGCTCAACTCTCAGACTTTGCCCGTGAGCATGGGGCATGGGATTATGTGATCCATAACGCCGGGTTGACGAAGACATTGGATAAGCGAAACTTTTTCCGTGTGAACGCCGAGAATACGCATCGATTTATCGAGGCTTTAGCCGCCGCCGGCTGCAAACCGAAGAAATTCCTCTTGATGAGCAGCCTAAGCAGCTATGGGCGAGGCGACGAGAAAACTTTCCGCCCGATACGCTTGGACGATCCGCAGCGGCCGGACACGGCTTATGGCCAAAGTAAGCTAGAGGCGGAGAACTACATCCGTAAACAAACCTATTTTCCTTACGTGATCTTGCGGCCTACAGGAGTATACGGGCCGGGTGAGAAGGATTATTTCATGGAAATACAAAGCGTAAAGTCGGGACTCGATTTCGCCGTAGGCGCTATTCCCCAGCGAATCACGTTTATCTATGTAAAAGATTTAGCGACCGTGGCCTTCCTTTCCCTTGAGAAAGAGGAGATAGAGAACCGGCATTATTTTGTAGCCGACGGAGATGTCTATACGGATGAGTCTTTTGCCCGTATGATACAAGATATCTTAGGAAAGAAGCGGGTATTGCATGCCCGTATACCGCTGGGATTGGTGCGTATCGCTTGCCACTGTTCAGAATGGATCGGTAAGTTGTTGAAGAAAAGTATGACGCTAAATAGTGATAAATACATCATCTTGAAGCAGCGTAACTGGATTTGCGATGTCACGCCTCTTCAAGATGATTTAGGTTTTATCCCAGCCTATCCTTTACGTAAAGGCTTGGAAGAAAGTATCGAATGGTATAAAAAGGAGGGGTGGTTGTAAGAATCACTCCACCTTCTCGATCTTACCGGAGCCCATTACCTTTTTTTGGATATCTTGGGGATCTCCTTTGTATTTTACGGAACCGCTACCGGCTATCTCTGCCTTGATTTTGTTTACGACAGAGGCTTCTATGTCTCCACTACCGGCAATCTTGCACTCAAGCTCATCCATGGTACAATCGAAAGCACGTACTGTACCGCTACCGGCGATCGAGAATTCAGCTATGCCTACGGTTCCCCCTAGAACGATCGTGTTAGACCCGGCCATATCCCCGTTTAATTCCTCACAATACACTTTATGGCCAACGAAATCTCCGCTACCGGCGATCTCTATCTTCAGGTTTGTAAAAGAGGCCGTGTCGTGGAATTGGATAATCCCGCTACCGGCTAATCCTGCCTCGAACTCCTCGGCTTGTAGAGGGGAATTTATATTTACATGGGTACTGCCTGCCGCCGCTAGTTTCTTTAGATTGCGGGAGTTGGCCGTAACCATGAACTCGGTCGGACGGAAATTCGTATGTTTCCTGAATTCTTTTTTCGGACGGATCTTAAGCTTATGGTTCTCTACATTAAACTCATATTTCTCGAAGATATTCCGGTCTGTCTTTATTTCCAAACATTCAGGAGCGTCGGATTGCGTGTAATTCACGACCATGCCTCCTCCCTCTAACTCAAGACAGTCATACTCGGAAACCGGGATGTTTTCCGTGGTGATATTGCCGTCTCCTTTTATGGTTTGTGTAGGGATACAGCTGCTTACTAGAAATAAGCCACATATAAGGAATAAAAGTGATATCTTTTTCATCTAATTGATTTTTGGGATGATTAATCTGCTTGTTTGATTTTTCCGACACCGGAGGCGGATTTCTGCGTATGCTCCGGATTGCCTTTATATTTAACGCTTCCCACACCAGAAGTGCTAGCGTCTAATTTCTGGGTAGCGTTCACTTCCATTCCTCCTACACCTGAAACTTCGCATTCCAGATCCTCAACGGGGCAATCGAACGCATATACGTGCCCTACACCCGATACGGAGTATTTGCCTTTCTTGATGTTTCCATTCAAGTAAATATTGCCGACTCCGGATATAGCTACCTTGAAAGTATCACAAGATAAATCAGCTAATTTCACGTCGCCTACGCCACTGATATAAAAAGACGTATTTGTCAGTTGTAGCGGTTGATCGGCGATAAAGTCGATGCTGCCACTGATCCCCGCTTCCTTCAGGTTCTTGGAACTTGTGTTCAATACCAGATGGGTCGGACAGATCTTCTTGCCGGATTTAGCCTTGATGATTAATTTGTGATCCTTATTCTCTATATCCAATAAGTCAAACAAATTCTCGTCCATGCTGATCTCCAACGAGGAGGCGCCATCTGTTTGGGTGTAATTACATATCGCACGGTTCTTCTTGTTGAACGGATTGATGCCTTTCGCCGATTCGATATTGGACCCTAGATGTATTTCCTCGAAATCATCTACTTGAATGGTACGGGTAACAATATTCTTGTTCCCATTGATACCTTTTCGAGCATTCTTACTGATACAACCTGTCGTAGAAAAGATCACCAGCAGACATAGGTATATAATTCTTGTTTTCATTCTTTTACTTCTTCTACGGTACCTTTACCGATTATTCTCTGTTGAACTGCTGTCGGGCCTTTGTAACGGATATTTCCTTTACCGATTACGTTGGCCTTTAAATTATCGGTAGCATGTACTTCCGCTAAGCCATTGCCTGTTACTTTGCAACTTAGCTGAGGAACCGCTAACCCAAAAGCGTGTATATCACCACTGCTGACGATACTGTAGTCTCCTTCTTTCGCGTTACCTTTCTTGATCGTTATAGAGCCGGAGCCATCGATATCACATTCGATCTTGTCGGCTTCCAGATGATTGACAACCATATTTGCGCTACCGGATACATTCAAATCCAGTTTACCGACCGTAACTGTCTCTTTCAGTTGCACCAAGCTATTGGCGTTCGCCTTAATAACGGTCTCGTCTCCGGTAAGCGGACTGTTTACCATGAAGTTGGCATTTCCGGAAACTTTTGCGGCGGCAAGCCATTTAGAATTCGTCTTTACGATAAACTTCGTGAAATGATCTACCTTCGCTCCTTTGAAAGCGATGGTTAAGACACGATCCTTCACCTCGATATTGACATAGGGATGAAGATTCTGGTCTACGGTAACCTCCACGGTAGCGGGAGCGTCAGACTGCTCGTAATTGAAATCAATTACGCCATCCACCTTAATCTCGTTATAATCGGCGACAGAAATCTTTTTCGAGGTCAATTTACCATCGCCTTTTACATGATCTGCGGCCCAACCGGTAGTGACCCATCCTAGGAAAAATACCATTAATAAGATAGCCTTTGTTTTCATAAGTATCGTTTTTGTGATTCTACTTTTTAATTTAGACTCTATAAATAAAGAGTTGGTTACAAAAATAGCAAGAAAAAGCTACCGGATATCACATCCAGTAGCTTTTTTAAATTTGATAATGTGTGTATTTTAAAATAATGTGTGTGTTCGATCAATTCGCACCTTGGATGGAGCCAGAGCCGGACTTTGATTTATTCACGTTTGCCGGGCCTTTATAGCGGATGTCTCCACTGCCCGAAACCGATAGGTTCATGTTATCTTTGGCATAAACACGGGCATCTCCACTACCGCTTACCGAGCAACTCAAATCATTGACAGATAAGTCGTATGCTTTTATATCTCCACTGCCCGATACGGAATAGCGGGCCTCGTCCGCCTTACCTTTCAAGGTGATGTCTCCAGAGCCTGAAACCTTGCTGGTAAGATTCTTGCAGTCCAAATCTTCAAAAACCAGATCGCCGGAGCCGGATACCGAGAACTCACCTAATCGTAATTTCACATTATGTGGGAACTTTACGTCGCTGGAGCCGGAAATCTTGATTTCCAGTTGATCCTCGGAAAAAGCGTTCTGCGCCTCAAAATCCATCGGGCCGGAAGTCTTTAAGTATTTCAGAGTCTTCGAGCTTCCTTCGATTACATACTGGGTCGGTTTGATACGGGTCCCGTCTTGTATGCGGATAGCTAACCGTCCGTTATTGGATTTGATCGAGAGGAGTGGGAATAGATTCTCGTCGATCGTAATTTTCAAGGAAGCGCTTCGTCCATGCGTATATTTGAATACCGGGAATTTCTTGTTGCTTCTATTTCCCCAAAAATTATTGCCGGAATATTCGATATTTCCACCCAGTTCGATCTCGCTATAGTTATCTACCGATATCTCTTTCGTAATTATATTCCCATTTCCTTCTACTTTACTAGCCTCTGCCATGAAGGCACAAAAGATAAGGGCTATTACCGCTACTAATTTTGTTTTCATCGTTCGTATGTATTAAATGTTTATTTGACTTTGTTGATCGAGCCGGAACCCATGATAGACTTACTGATCTCCGGATCTCCTTTATAATGAATCTCGCCACTACCTACGATATTAGCATCCAAGATTTGCGTGGCATATACGCTGATCTCGCCGCTGCTGGCGATATTACACTCTGCTTTACGTGCTTGGCAGTCAAAGGCTTTAATCTCACCACTTCCCGCTACATTGAATGAGGCACGATCTACGGTTCCTATTACCTCGATTTCCCCGCTGCTGGCGAGGCTGCAAGATAGGTTGTCCAGCTGTATATCCTTGGCGATGATATTTCCGCTACCGGCCATGTTACATTCGAGCTTATAACCTTTTACGGGGCCTCTCAACTCAACGTTTCCACTACCGGCCATATTGATCTCCATCCGGTTTACTTTCGTCGGTTTGCTGATAATGAAACTGCCGGAACCTACCGTATTCAACTCTTTTAGTTCCTTGGAGTTGGATTTTATCTTGTAGACGGTCGGCCTCAAGTCGTAGGAGTTATTATTAAAACCTTTCTTGATAGATTTCGGATAGATCTTTAACGTACCGCCTTCTACTTCGGTCACGAGGTAATCAAATAAGTTCTCATCGATCGTTACGGATAGATAAGGCGCTTTATCCGACTGTTCATACTCGAAATCAGCGGAGCCAACGAACGTAATCTCGTCGTAATCGCTAATCTTTATCTCCCGGGTTTCCGGATTTCCATTTCCATCGATACGTCGATCGGCGGCGAATCCGCAAACCGCGATCATCTGTATGCAGAATATAAAAAGTGATACTCTCGTCTTCATCGTCTTTAATTTTTTAGGTTCTTTTCTTAATAGACGAGCGAGGGTTATAAAGGGTTGCAGAAACAGATGATTTTTTTAATTTTGCATCAAGTTAGATTTAAACATAAGGAATATGAAGACACTTATACACACGGACAAGGAACAGATCGAATCGATTATCCGTCAGAGCGATGTTTGCTTTGTGGGCATGGCGGATACAGATGGAACGCCTTATGTATTACCGATGAATTTCGGTTATAAGGATGGCGTGATTTATTTACACTCGGCGCAGGATGGACGAAGCATCTCTATATTGGAACGTAATCCGAAAGTCTGTATTACGTTTAGTATTGACCATGCCTTGGTTTTCCAGCACCCGGAGGTAGCTTGTAGCTACCGTATGCGTTCGAAGAGCGTGATCGCTTGGGGAAAGGTCGCTTACGAAGAGGATTTCGACAAGAAGGTGGAAGCCTTGGATATTATCATGAAGCAATATTCCGATAAGACTTTCCGTTATAGCGATCCGGCGGTCCGTAACGTGAAGATTTGGACGGTAGATATAGACGAGGTCAGCTGTAAGGAATTTGGCGCTCCCCATAAGAAATCTTATTAAATCAATAAATGATATGAAAAAACTACTTCTTTTATTCGTTCTATGTCTTTGTTTTCCGGTGGTTGACAAGGCTTGTACCTCCATTATAATCACTGGAAAGGCTACTCCTGACGGGCGTCCGTTGATGTGGAAACACCGGGATACCGGCGCTCCGTATAACCATATCGGTTATTTTGACGAAGGTGGCTATCGTTTTCTGGGGCTGGTAAATAGCGATGATCCGGAGGGAGCCGTGTGGACCGGAAGCAATGAGACGGGCTTCTCTATCATGAATACGGCTTCTTATAACTTGAAAGACGATGATATAAAGGAGATGGATCAAGAGGGAAACTTGATGCGAAAAGCCTTGAGAGTCTGTAAGACGGTGCAGGATTTCGAGCATTTCTTGGATACCTTGCCTCGCCCGATGCGTGTGGAGGCTAATTTCGGAGTGATCGATGCTTATGGTGGCGCGGCTTATTATGAGACGAATAATGAGCGATATTATAAGAAAGACGCGAATGATCCGAATCTGGCGCCGGAAGGTTACTTGATTTATACGAATTTCTCTTTCGAGGGGCGTACGGATGAAGGCAAAGGGTATGTACGTTATGAGAACGCGAAAAAGATCTTTAAGGAAATGCGGGACGGAGGATTTACTCCTCAGCGTATCTTTCAACAGGCTTCCCGCTCTTTTTATAATAGCTTGCTGGATATCGATTTGATGGACAAAGAGCAAAGTCCGAACAATCGTACAGGCTGGTTTGTGGAGCAGGATTTCATCCCCCGTCTAGAAAGTACGGCTTCTATCGTAATCCAAGGCGTAAAATCCGGTATGAATCCGGAATTGACAACGATGTGGACTGCCTTGGGATATCCTCCTACCTCTGTCGCTATTCCTCTTTGGGTGAAAATGGGAAAGGAGCAAAGCGCTTTAGTTACTTACGACGCATCCTATAAAACAGCCCTATTAGATTGGTATTCCGTTCAATTACAGAAGAATGTCTACTCCATACATCGTGGTAACGGCCAAAAGTATTTGCATTGGCAACTGTTATGGAATGATGACCAATCTGGTTATATCCAACAGCTTCGTGCGGTAGAGAACCGGATTTTCGATTTATTCGACGCTCATAAGACGGAGTGGGAGCAAAATGGATTGGATACAAAGGAAATACAACGGCTGTATAAGGAAGTCGATAAGCTCGTAAATAAAGCCTTCTTGGGGCTTCAAAAATCATAACCATAAGGTATTTTGTTGATAGTGAAAAATACAGTAAGTATTTAAAATATACGTATTGATAATGTCTTTATAATCAGATTGATAAAAAGTTGATGATGTTTCCGGAAAAACATGTACGTGTTTTTCCGGAAACACGTACGAGAATTTGTGAAAACACGTACGTGTTTTGGGAAACAGATAATGAGGTTTTAAATGCATTTGGAAAAATGTACAATAACTATGTGGAAAATAAGCACTGTATCCCCTTCTAATTATCGAAAGTTTTTAGGGTTATATCCCAACAGGCCTTTTTCCCAGTACTACTCCTTCCTTTGTAGAATATATACTTCAAGTGCTCTAGGAGATATACTTCATAGGCCAAGGAAGTAGTACTTCTCGTGAATTCCGATTGTGCGCTTAGGAAAACTTGTGCAGTTGGCGTATTTCAAAAAGTTACGTATATTAGCGGTCTGAATCTAATATGAAAAACATGAGAAAACTATATTATTTAGTGATGATAAGTGTGGCTTCCATTTTGACCGCATGCGAGAATCGATCGGAAGAGTGGGACGTGGTGGATTTCGGAAACGATTGTGCGGTTGGCTTGCAGGAACATTTGGAATGCAGATTCATTCCTTTGGAGACGAAGGATAGCGTGCTGTTAAAAGATCTCTACCGGGTTTGCTGGGTGGACGATCGTATTTTTGTATTCGATAGAAGTGATGAGATAAATGCGCTTTTTGTATTCAGTGATCAAGGAAATTTTATTACTCGTGTAGGCTTGCGGGGACAAGGGCCGAAAGAGTATCTTTATCTAACTCACTTTTTCGTGGATGAGAAAGAGCGAATCTTGACATTGGTGGATTTTGGTGGGACGGCCTTATTGCGTTATGATCTGGATACCTATCAATATATATCCACGCAAGATGTAGCTGATTATTTTGTGGACTGCGCCCCTTTGGATAAGGAGAATTGGATTTGGTATTATCCTTTGGGATTTGCGACACCGCAAAGGGAAAACTTCTATCTGAAAGCCACGGACAGGAAAGGAGAGCAAGACGCATTGTTGGGATCGGCTTATTTCACGTCCGGCCATACGATCAATGGGAGCAAGACGTTGCATGCCTTTGCTGGGGATTGGTATGCGCATTTCCCCTTTACCCCCGAAGTATGGAAAGTGAAGGACGGGATGTTGGAGCCTGCTTATAAAGTTCGCTTCGGAGATAAAAGTATGCCTCCTATCGAGTATGTCAAGGAGAAAGGGAGAGGCGGGAGAGATTTCTCTGGCGATCTGTTTCGCTCCGGCTATGTAAATTCTTTTGGGCTGCTGGAGACCGAACGGATCCTGCATGCGACCTATATGTGCGATAAGGTAACTTACTTCGGATTTTATGACAAGGATAGGAAAGAGGCATTCTCGTATGCGTTCCCCAACTTCATAAGGGCTACGGGGTTGACAGGCTTTTACGGTATTTGCGGAGTGTATAAAGATTATTTTATCGGGAAGATCAGTTCGACGGTGCTGTTGCGTAATCAGATACATTATGAGGATTTGAGACGGATAGCGGAGAATCGTACACAGGACGATAATCCGATCTTATGTTTATTTAAAATAGAAAGGTCATGAGAGTATTGTATGGGATTATTGTATTCTTCGCTTTGTTTCTTCTCGCTTGTTCCGATGCAGAAAGAGAAGAAAAACGGCTGGAGGGAAATTTGTTAATGAAAGGGGATTCTGGTGTATGCTATGATGGGATTGGTCTTACCGAGTCTTATTTGGTGTTGTTGGCTCGTGGGTGTGATACGATCATTCAAGTATTCGACAAAGATGATTTGTCGCACCTGCATGCGTTTGCGTTGAAAGGATATGGTGCCACTTATTTCTCTAATCCGGAGTTTATGAAGTCAAATACAAAAGAACCCGCCGGAAAGGATGAGTTCTGGATCGTGGATAACCAACTTACATTTAATAAGATGCAGGTGCTGGCGGATTCTTTGCGTTTTGATCGGAAATATATACTAATACCCGAACTTGTTCCCTCTACGCATTATAATGTCACCACGAAAGAAGTTTATGCGGTTCCGATCGTAGAGAAAAATGTTTATGGTCCTTTCTGTTATGCGAATCGGGAAGAGGGAATTTATTGGGTGGAGCCACCAAAAGTAGCAAGAACGTATCGTTCTTGTAAGCACGTCGCTTATTTGCCTAATCTTTGTGTGAATGAGCGGCAAAACAGTGTGGTTGCTGCCTTGCGTTTCTTCAACCAAATTGATTTTTACGATTTGAAGGGAACTTATCAAAGGAGCTTTACGTATGGGAAGGAACCTATCGTGCCTTTATTGAAGAAAAATGACACCCAAGTGGATGTTCTTGGAACGACGAAATGCTTTATCGATATATTCGGTACGGATCAGTATGTATATTGCTTGTACGATGGTTCTGTGGATTTTTCTAATTTATCCACATTGCTGGTTCTTTCTTGGGATGGCAAGTTAAAGAAGCAATTGAATTTTGATCGTTCAATAAAGAGGATCGCCGTAGATTCCTCCGATCGCTTTTTGGTCGCCTTGGCCCAAGATGAAAGTGGAGTATTGGATGTGGTAAAATACCTGTTGTAAATGATATTCTTGACAGGCTGAAACCCCGTTTTCTCGAAAGCGAGTTCCTGATTGGAGATGTAAATAACTTGTGGAAGACAAGAATAGTAATTATCTTTGGAACAAAAGTGAAAAGATAATGACAAACAGTATCGTACGCAAACTGCCGATAGGTATACAGACCTTCGAGAAGATAAGGGAAGGGAATTATGTATATGTGGATAAGACGGAATGGGTGTGGCGGATGGCCTCGTTGGAGACACCGTTTTTCCTAAGTCGTCCCCGTAGGTTTGGAAAGAGCCTTTTGCTTTCTACTTTTGAGGCTTATTTTAAAGGAAGAAAAGATCTGTTTAAGGGATTGGCTATCGAACGGTTGGAACAGGATTGGATTGAGTATCCGGTGATCCATTTGGATTTGAATGCCAAGAAATTTGATACAGGGGAGGATCTGATTCGTCTTGTGGATAGGCAGTTGCTTGTTTACGAGGCTATATATGGTTCTAGTGATGCGGATGAGACGATTGATGACCGTTTGTTTACCTTGTTACGCTTGATTTGTGAACAGACAGGAAAACGGGTGGTCGTTTTAGTGGATGAGTATGATAAGCCTCTTTTGCAATCATTTGATAATGAGAAATTGCAAGAGGAGTATCGCCTAATGTTGAAAGCGTTCTATGGGGTGTTGAAAAGTGCGGATCGCTATTTGCGCTTTGTATTCCTAACCGGGGTGACAAAGTTCTCTCAAGTTAGCGTGTTTAGTGACTTGAACCAGTTGAACGATATTAGCATGGACTGGCAATTCGCAACGCTTTGTGGCATAACACGGGAAGAGTTAGCGACGAATTTTGTACCGGAGATAGAAGCCTTCGGGAAAAAGAATAATTGGTCGTTTGTTGAGGTGGTAGAGCGGATGGAACGTAATTATGATGGGTATCATTTCCATCAAGATGGAGTGGGAGTGTTTAATCCGTTCAGTATACTGAATGCGTTCAATAAGCTGGAGTTGGAGAGTTATTGGTTTCAGACGGGTACGCCGACCTTTTTGGTGAGCCTCCTCCGTAAAAGTAATTATGATTTACGGCTTTTGATAGATGGTATCGAGGCGCCTGCTGCTTCATTCACTGAATATCGAGTAAACACCAATAATCCGATTCCGTTGATTTATCAGAGTGGATATTTGACGATAAAGGATTATGATCGGGAATTTCGTAATTATTTATTGGAATTTCCGAACGAAGAAGTAAAATATGGTTTTATTAATTTCTTAGTCCCTTACTATACCTCCATTTCCAAGGAAGAGCAGAGTTTTTATATTGGTAAATTTGTACAAGAATTACGGACAAAGGATATAGATGCTTTCCTTTCCCGTCTCCAAGCTTTCTTCGCTGATTTCCCGTATGAGTTGAACGATAAGACCGAACGTCATTATCAAGTGGTTTTCTATTTGGTCTTTAAGTTGATGGGGCAATTTACTGAGGCGGAGGTGCGAAGTGCCAGAGGACGTGCGGATGCGGTGGTTAAAACACCAAAATACATTTACGTCTTTGAGTTCAAGTTGAACGGAACCGCCGAGGAAGCCATATGGCAAATCGATGAGAAAGGTTATTTGGTTCCTTATCAGGCGGATGGGCGTAAGTTGATAAAGGTTGGCGTGGAATTTAGCGCTATAGAACGTAATATTAGTCGTTGGCTGTATTTTTGATGCCTCTTCGTGAAGGTGTTCTCAAATAAAATACTATTTTTGCGCATTATAAAGAATATTCCGCAAATAATGGATATACAGAGGCATAGTAGCGTATTGGGCGATACGGTGGAGAAGCTGTCGGATGAGGCATCGTATAAACAATTGTTCCATGCGTACAGGGATGAGGAGGCGCTGCCCTCGGGCGAGGTGCTGAAAGAGATCATCGATCTATGCCGTGCGATCCTGTTCCCCGGTTATTATGGGAATGCCCGTATCAGTAAACAGACGATCCGTTTTCATACGGGCGTAAATGTTGAGACTCTTCATTCTTTATTATCCAAGCAGGTTTATGCGGGACTTTGTTTCGCGGATACATCTTGCGTGACTTGCCCGGAAGAAAAGATCTCCGCTGAGGCAGAGGCTATTTCGGAGGCTTTCATCTCTACGCTTCCGGAGATTCGCGGTCTGCTGGCTACGGATGTGGAGGCGACTTTCAATGGCGATCCCGCCGCTCAAAATCTAGGTGAGGTCATATTTTGTTATCCCGGTTTCCGGGCGATCGGTAATTACCGGATCGCCCATCAATTGTATAAGCTCGGGGTTCCTTATATTCCTCGTATGATTACGGAGATGGCACATTCCGAGACCGGTATCGATATCCATCCGGGCGCGAAGATCGGTCATCATTTCTCGATAGACCACGGGACGGGTACGGTGATCGGCGAGACGAGCGTGATCGGCAATTACGTCCGAATCTTTCAGGGCGTCAGCTTGGCGGGAGAGAAACTTCCCCCCGATGAGAACGGTAACGCTATCCGTGGCGTAGCCCGTCATCCTATCTTGGAAGATCATGTGACAGTATATTCTAATTCCACCTTAATCGGTAAAATCCGGATTGGCAGAGGGGCTACGATATGTGGTAACGTCTGGATAGCGGAGGATGTACCGGCAGGGAGTACGGTTACACAATTGAAAATTGAGAATTGAAAATTATCAAGAGGGTAGCTGGAAGGAGATCGAAGCATGTCAGAGAGCGAAATGAGAATAATTAATAATAAACAACGTAATACGCAATTGGGAATAATTTTCAATTCTCAATTCTCAATTTTCAATTAAAATGAGCGAGACATTTGAAATGGTGGCCAAAACCCTATACGGGTTGGAAGAGATCTTGGCCGAGGAGTTATTAGCTTTAGGTGCCAACGACTTGCAGATCGGTCGTCGTATGGTTTCCTTTACGGGTGATAAGGAATTGCTTTATAAAGCGAATTTCCACTGCCGTACTGCCCTGCGCATTCTGAAACCGATTTATCATTTCAAGGCCAAAGATGCTGATACCGTTTATAAAGAGGTGAAAAAGGTAGAGTGGGAGAAGTATTTGTCGCTGGACAAGACGTTCGCGATCGACTCGGTGATCTATTCCGAGGATTTCAATCACTCGAAGTTTGTCGCTTACCGTACGAAAGACGCTATCGTGGATTATTTCATCGAGAAGTTCAAGAAGCGTCCGTCCGTTCGTGTCAATAACCCGGACTTATATATCAATATCCATATTTCGCATAACGATTGTACCTTATCTATCGATAGCTCCGGCGAGTCTTTGCACAAGCGTGGTTATCGGGTGGATCAAACGGAAGCTCCGTTGAATGAGGTGTTGGCTGCCGGCATGATCCTAAAAACCGGTTGGAAAGGAGAATCTAATTTCGTAGATCCGATGTGTGGTTCCGGTACATTGTTGATCGAGGCTGCCATGATCGCCTTGAATATCGCTCCGGGTATCCATCGGAAAGAGTTCGCTTTCCAGAAATGGGTGGACTATGATGAGGAATTGTTCGATCGTATTTATAATGATGAGAGCGGGGAGCGTGAGTTCGCTTTCCATTGCTATGGCTCCGATATTTCCCAAGCCGCTATCGATATCGCCTTGGAGAATATCCGTAGCGCTGGCTTGATGAAATATATCGATCTGAAGGTGAAACCGTTCCAACAATATACAGAGGCTCCGAAGCCAGGTATATTGGTGACGAACCCACCTTATGGAGAGCGTATATCATCTCGTGATCTATTGGGATTGTATAATATGATCGGCGAGCGTTTGAAACATGTGTTCATGGGATATAAGGCTTGGATTTTGAGCTATAAAGATGAATGTTTCGATAAGATCGGCTTGCGCCCGAGCGAGAAGATCAAATTGATGAACGGTTCCTTGGAGTGCGAATACCGTTGCTATGAGTTATTTGAGGGAACCAATAAGGACTTCAAAAAGGCATTGAATGAGGATGGAGAGGAGCGTCCGCACAGATCGGAAGGCTCTTTCGAGCGTAGAGGCAATGATCGTCCAAACTTCCGTACGGGTCGTGTGGATCGTCCGGAGCGTCGTTTCGCCGCTGCCCATAGCGAGGATGATGAGGAGCGTTTCGCTTCCATTCCGGGGAAACGTATCTTTGGAGAGGATCGGGGAGAGGACCGTCCGGTCCGCAAGAAATTCGTGGATGCCCCGGTTCGTAAGCCGATCAAGCCAAAAGGAGAACGTCCTGTGAAAATGCGTTATCGGGATGAGGATGACCGTAAGAAAGGGTTTGGCGATCATAAGCGGGATGGAAAGCGCCCATTTAGCAAACCTATAAAGCCTATAAAACGGAGAGGGTATGATGATTATGAGGATTAAATCATCTTTATTCATAAGCCTATGTCTGATTTTATTAACGATGTCGATTACCGCCCAAGATAAGCAACTCTCCTTGCACGACTTGATTCCGGGAGGAAAAACGTATAGCCGCTTCGTACCTCGTGACTTGAAACAGTTACGATGGTGCGGGGACGAGTACTTATATGTTAAGGGAGATAGCGTGTTAGGAGCTAAGCCGGGGAAAAAAGAAGAGGTCCTTTTTTCGTTGGAAAGACTGAATGGGACCTTGACGGCGGCAAATCTGCAGACGGTTGGTTCCTTGCCTAGCTTTTCGGTACCCTATGAAAGAGGTTCGGTCTTGGCTTTTACTAGCAAACAGCACCGGATTCATTATGACTATAAGAAAAATAAGGTAGTCGCTGATTATGCTTTGAAGAATAACTGGGCGAATTATGACTTTTGCCCGGCTACGAATAACTTAGCTTTTACGGAGGGAAACAATGTGCATATTTTATCCCCGGATGGACGAAATACGATTGTTACACGTGAAACACAGGATGGAATCGTATGCGGACAGGCTGTCCATCAACGGGAGTTCGGGATTACGAAAGGTATGTTTTGGTCTCCTAAAGGTTCGGCTCTAGCGTTTTATCGTATGGATGAGCGTATGGTGACCGCTTACCCGCTGGTGAATATCGATACTCGTTGCGCTACGCCGGTTCCTCATAAATATCCGATGGCTGGAATGAAGAGCCATGAGGTTACGGTGGGTGTCTATCAGGTAGCTACCGGGCAGACGGTTTGGTTGGAGACAGGCTTGCCGAAAGAGAAATATTTAACAAATATCGCTTGGAGTCCGGATGAGAAGAGTATTTATATCGCTGAGTTGAATCGTGAGCAGAACGAGATGCATTTGGTGCGGTACTCTGCCTTGACGGGAAAGAAAGAGGCTGATCTGTTTACCGAGACGGATCGTTGTTATGTGGAGCCGCAGCATCCTGTGCTCTTCTTGCCGAACGATCCGGATAAGTTTATCTGGCAGAGTGAGGCGGATGGCTATAACCATCTATATCTGTATGATACGACTGGAAAGGAATTAAGGAAGCTAACCGGTGGGGAATGGGTGGTTACCAAGGTGCTAGGCTTTAGCAAAGACGGAAATAAGGTGATTTTCGAGGGAACGGCACCTCATCCCGTATCTCCGAATATGCAAGGAACGGGGATGCAACGTTATATTTGGGAGACGGATTTGAGAACGGGTGATATCATGAATTGCTTGAGTTGGAAAGTGGGCGTGCACCGTTGGTTGCTGAGTCCCTCCGGCGAATATGCGATTGATTATGTAAGTTCTCCTTCTACCCCGAGGGATATCGATTTAATCCGTGTAAAGGACGCTAAAGTGATTTCTACCTTACTTTCCGCTCCGGATCCCTTTAAATTGTATCGGATGCCGCAGATCAAGGTTGGACATATCCTTGCCGCCGATGGTAAGACTCGCTTGAATTACCGGTTGACTTTACCGCCGGATTTGGATGAGACGAAGAAGTATCCTACGATTGTCTATGTATATGGAGGCCCTAAAGTACAGCTTGTTACGGGCGACTGGCAAAACGGGGCTCGTGGTTGGGACCTCTATATGGCACAGAGAGGTTATGTGATGTTTACCGTGGATAGCCGCGGCTCGGCAAATCGTGGACATGCTTTTGAGAGCGTGATTCATCGTAATTTGGGTATCAATGAGATGGCGGACCAAGTGAAGGGTGTCGAGTTCCTGAAATCTTTGTCTTATGTGGATACCGACCGTATCGGGGTACATGGCTGGAGTTATGGCGGTTTTATGACAACGAACTTGATGCTGACTTATCCGGAGATCTTTAAGGTGGGCGTGGCCGGAGGGCCGGTTATTGACTGGAGCAATTACGAGATTATGTATGGCGAGCGTTATATGGATCGCCCGCAGGATAATCCGGAAGGTTATAAGAACGCGAACCTGAAACTGAAGGCCGGTAATCTGAAAGGCCATCTGCTGATGATACATGGGGATATCGATCCGGTGGTAGTGTGGCAACACAGCCTAGGTTTCTTGAAGGCTTGCGTAGAGGCTGATACTTATCCGGATTACTTTGTTTATCCTCGTCATGAGCATAACGTGACCGGTAAGGACCGTCCGCATTTGCATGAGAAGATTACGAGGTATTTCGATGATTACTTGAAAAATTGAGAATTGAAAATTAGAAGAGATATGAATATATTGTTATTAGGCTCTGGTGGGCGTGAGCATGCGATCGCTTGGAAGATCGCTCAAAGCCCGAAAGTTGATAAGTTATTTATCGCTCCCGGTAATGCGGGAACAGCGTTGGTAGGAACCAACGTGGATATTAAAGCGGATGATTTTGCCGCTATCAAGGATTTTGCGTTGGCGAACCAAGTGAATATGGTCGTGGTAGGTCCCGAGGATCCATTGGTGAAGGGTGTTTATGATTATTTCAAGAAGGATGAGGCATTAAGCTCCATCCCCGTGATCGGCCCGAGTGGGGAAGGTGCCCAATTGGAAGGTAGCAAGGATTTCGCCAAGGCGTTTATGATGCGTCATCATATCCCGACCGCTCGTTATAAGAGTATTTCCACTGAAAACCTAGAGGAAGGCTATGCGTTCTTGGAATCTCTTTCCGCTCCTTATGTATTGAAAGCGGATGGATTGGCTGCCGGTAAAGGGGTACTGATTATCGATAACTTGGAGGAAGCCAAGAAAGAGTTGGGAGATATGCTGGGCGGAATGTTTGGCGACGCGAGCAAGACGGTAGTGATCGAGGAGTTCTTGGATGGTATCGAATGCTCCGTATTCGTCTTGACGGATGGCAACGATTACAAGGTGCTTCCGGTAGCGAAAGATTATAAGCGTATCGGCGAGGGCAATACGGGTTTAAACACAGGTGGAATGGGAGCTGTTTCCCCGGTTCCTTTCGCTGATGAGGTCTTTATGGCGAAGGTGGACGAGCGTATTATCCGTCCTACCGTAGAGGGATTGAAAGCGGAGCATATCGATTATAAAGGTTTCATCTTCTTGGGTCTGATCAATGTGAAGAATGAGCCGATGGTGATAGAATACAATTGTCGTATGGGCGATCCGGAGACAGAGGTAGTCATGCTTCGTATCCAAAGCGATTTGGTTGATTTGCTGGAAGGGGTAGCGGAAGGCGATTTAGCGGCTCGTACATTGGTACAGGACCCTCGTGCGGCGGTTACGGTTATGTTGGTAAGCGGCGGTTACCCGGAGGCTTACGAGAAGAATAAGGTAATCACGGGATTGGATGGCGTATCCTCGAACAATATAGTGTTCCATGCCGGAACGAAGCTGGTAGACGGCCAGATCCTGACAAATGGCGGCCGTGTGATCGCGGTCAGTTCGTATGGAGCTAATAAGGAGGAGGCTTTGGCCCAATCTTTCGCCGGAGCTAAGCAGATCGATTTCGATAAGAAGTATTTCCGTCGGGATATCGGATTTGATCTGTAAATGACAATTAGAGAGAATATGCGTATGAAAAAACGAAAACTATTGCTTTTAGGGGTTGTTTGTGCGGCTCTCTATGCATGTTCGACCGATCAGACGAACGAATCGGGGAAGCGTGTCTCCGCATTGGATGATGCCGCTTGGAACCATTCCGAATGGATATCCGTGGCAAATGCACCTGTCATAACGGGTGAGATCAACGGATCGAATGAACGTGCGGCCGATGGTGCCGCTTGGTTCGTGAGTGTCGTAAAGAATGAAAAAGAGATAAACTCGGCACGCTGGATGACCACGGGCTTGGGTGTGTACGAGTTATACGTGAATGGGAAGTTGATCGGAGAAGAGATTCTCAAACCGGGTTTTACGCATCCCTACAAGACGAAGCGTTCGTTTACGTATGAGGTAAGCAATGCCCTGTCGAAACAGGCGGGAGCGGAGAATGTTTTCGCTGTGCAGGTGACACCGGGATGGTGGGCCGATAAGATCATCACATACAGCGGCCAGCAAGGAATGGTGGGTACCAAGGTCGCTTTCCGTGGAGTGCTTGAGCTTACCTATGCGGATGGTAGCAAGGCGTACTTAGGTTCCAATACGAGCGATTGGAAAGCCGGGATCGCCGGACCGGTCAAACATGCCGCTATCTTTGATGGTGAGGAATATGATGCCCGTGAGTTACCGGGATACGATACGCTCGATAAGCTTTCGACACCGGAAAAGAATACGGAATTTGAGGGAGAGATACTTCCTTCAAATGGAGGTGAGGTCTATTTTCGTGAAGATTTGGCGCTTTCTCCTCAAAAGGCCTATCTATGAAGGGGTCACCGGAGAGAGTGAAGATGCTTATGGAAAGGTTGTTATAACGAAAGAATATGCGGCTGGCGAGGAAATGGTAGTTCATCCGGGCGAGACACTTGTCGTGGACTTTGGCCAGAATTGTGCGGCAGTTCCTGCTTTCGAGTTCATGGCAAAGGAGGGTACCCAACTAAATTGTCGTCCTTCTGAGATATTGAACGATGGAAATGGTGCGAAGAGCCGAGGAATGGATGGGCCTGAAGGTAGTTGCCATCGCTTGAATCTACGCACTCCGGATACCGGGATGTTACTCGACTATACCTTTGCGGATCATAAGGACTATACGACCTATCGCCCTCATCGCACGTTCTATGGTTATCGCTTCGTATCGATCACGGCCGATCAGGAGGTGCGTATCCGGTCGATCCAGTCGATTCCTGTCTCCTCGATTACCCAACAGATGGAGACCGGATCAATAACGACCGGCAACAAACTGGTCAATCAGTTGATCTCAAATACCCTATGGGGACAACGTTCCAACTACCTCTCGGTTCCTACCGACTGTCCGCAGCGCAACGAACGGCTGGGATGGACCGCCGACACGCAGGTATTTGCTGAGACTGGTACTTTCTTTGCCAATACCGCTGATTTCTTCCATAAATGGATGCGTGATATGCGTGACACACAATCACCAACCGGTGCGTATCCCGGTGTCGCTCCATTGGCTCAATACGGTGCGTCTCCTACTGATATGAACCGCTTGGGCTGGTCGGACGCGGGAGTTATCGTGCCTTGGGTTGTCTGGAAACAATTTGGCGACACTCAGATTATCGATGAGAACTGGGCGGCGATGGAGAAATATCTCAATCATATCAACGAGACCAAGTATGACCATCATGCCCTTAGCGCGGAGAATGGCAATTACCAGTGGGCCGACTGGCTCAGTTACGAGCCGCTTGAGAGTTGCAGCGGCCGACATACGGCGAAGGATGGATCCGGAACGCTTCCGGAAGCCTATGATTATTGGAATTATCTAAGCGCGAATTACTGGCTTATAGATGCCGGAATGATGAGCGATATGGCTCGTGCGACGGGACGGGATGCCGAGAAATACGAAGCGATGGCTGCTCAAGCGAAACAGTATATATTGGATAAATTCTTGAATGCTGACGGAGAATTTAAGACGGCGATATTCAATACCATGCAGACGCCTGCCCTATTCGCCTTGAAGAACAAGCTGGTCGAAGGGGTAGCCAAGGAGAACATGATGAAACGACTGCGTGACAACTTCGCCGAGCATGGCAATTGCCTTCAGACAGGTTTCTTGGGTACTTCCATCCTGATGCCTACGCTTACGGAGAATGGAATGAGTGATATCGCTTACGAGCTTCTTTTCCAGCGCAAGAATCCGAGTTGGCTGTATTCGGTAGATAATGGGGCGACAACGATTTGGGAGCGTTGGAATAGCTATATGCTTGATAAAGGCATGGGACCGCAAGGCATGAACAGCTTTAATCACTATGCCTATGGATGTGTATGTGAATGGATGTGGGAGACCATGGCTGGTATCTCTGCGGATACGTCGGAGCCAGGATTCAAGCGCATTATCATGAAGCCGATTCCCGATAAGCGTCTGGAGTTCGTAAATGCGGAGTACAATTCGGCGGCAGGGATTATCAAGAGTTCTTGGAAGTATGAGGGAGACCAGTGGATTTGGGATTTCACCATTCCCGAAGGAGCGGTCGCTCTCGTGACACTTCCGGGCGAAAGCCAAGCTCACGAGTATCGTGCGGGTTCGTATCAGATCGTTAAATAAGTAGCTTATACTTACCCAAGTTTACATTAAAGTTTGTAAGCTTGGGTAAGATTATTGATAGTATTATTTTAATTTACTCAGATCAAAATCAATAATAATCGGACGATGATCGGATGGCCACCAGAAATTAGATAGCTCTTTCGGGTCACGTACAGGCTTCGTGTACTCATCTGTAATTACGTCTGCATACTGGATTATGTCAAACAAAGGCTGTGTACAATATACGTAATCAATGCGGGCTTCTTTACCGGTTGTTGTCTTAAATTCATTTGGATACTTCTTAGCGATGACATCTACATAAGGTGTTTCTTGAGCGATATAGTCTTGCGTCAAAAACTTAGGACTATCTTCCGGATATCGATAGATGGCGTTGTCTGTGCGATTGCGGCTGTTGAAGTCACCCATCATCATCCAATATTCGTTGGTAGCATTCGTGCTAGTACCAATGGTGTGCTTACAAATATACTCTATTTCCATGCGACGGTATTTATCACCACCGTTTTCAGCTTTACTTGCTTCTTGGTCTTCAGTGCGAAAAGCCCATTGTTGTGGCCATGTGTGTAGTGTTACTATATTTAAAACCTTTTCGTCTACAATGATCTTTGCCCAACCGGCACCGTGGGTTACTACTTGGTTTGGCTCCTCACCTATTATTTTTTTTATATTTTCGATCGGATACTTAGAGGTGATGACCTGCGGGTAATTATCCCGATGTCCGCCTATGTACCAGTAAGGGTGTCCGTACCGTTTGGCTAATACTCCCCAATTATCTACCAGAAAACGTTCTTGGGAATCCAAAGGATCCGCGGTACCATTTTTATAGATGCTTTGAGCCTCACACCATACGCAAATATCAGGATCTTGTTGTTTTACCCAAGTCGTGAATTTCTCGTAATTATCATCTTGTCCACACCACATACCGTTTTGTATATTCCAGTAGAGTAGACGTAATGGTTTCTGTTCTTTTTTTTGTCCGCAAGAGATTAAGAGAGTGGAGATGCAGACTGCGGATAATGTCTTTAAAAATTTGTTTCTGTTCATAATATATCTGATTTGTTTTGTCCCGGGCGTAAGTAACCCGGGACTGGTTTGTTACAAATTTATCTTTTTCTTTTTTAATTGGAGCTGGTATAACCCGGATTCTGATCTTTAACTTGATCCATTGCTTTGTTATAATTGAATTCGCTGTCTGGTATTTTCCATAAATAATGACGTTCTTGAATCTGTGTATATTCACCGGTCTCCACATTAAAGTACTTACCTACCAGTTCTTGAGCACGACCTTGACGGACTATGAAGTCCCAGTGCTTTGCCTCATTGAAGTGTTCATAAGTCTCTTCTTTTAATAGTAAATCCATATAAGCGGTCATACTGGCGTAATCACTCAACTTATAGTCCAGTTCAGCATTAGGTACTTTAGGATCTTTGCCATAGGCACGTCGGCGCAATTGGTTTAACATTTCAATGGATTCCATAGTTGGGGTATTGGCAACACGGGCACAAGCCTCACTGTAGATCAGCATAGCATCTGTATAGCGGATCAAAGGAATAGATACATTTGCGCCATTACCTTGTGCGTTCGGATCCGTATATTTTGTGAGTAGACAAGTATATTCACCGTAAGCGTCTTTGCCGAATACATAAAAACCTATGTTCATACCGTAACGTAGGTCATTCGTGTCCCAGCTCTTGATGATATGGTTACGCAGGTCTGTATAGTGCGTGTAATAGCCGTTACCATTTAACATGGTTTTACCGGGAACGAACTCATACTTTGGATGTGAGGTATAGGATAGGTAGTCCCATGTCTTACCATCAATACGTGAAGTCTTGATGTAGAATATCTCCTCTGTAGAGGTGGTCAAGTCTGCGCCAAATACCTTGTCAAAGTCACGTGGTTCCGCAACTTGTACTAATTGGTATGCACCACTGTTCACCACTTCTCCACTTAGCTTTTTTGCCTCGATATAATCTCCTGTATGCATATATACATCTGCTAGGCAGACCCGTACGGTATTTTTATCTGGAGTAGCCAAATAACGTTTTTTGTCAGGACAATTATCTAAAGCATATTTTAAATCTTCGATTATGAAGTTGTATACTTCTTCTTTGCTACTCTTGGGAATATTCCACTCTGTGATATTTTTATCTGTTTTCAAAGGTACACCACCCCAGTATTTCACGAGATTAAAGTAGTTGAAGCCTCGTAAAAAGCGTAACTCTCCCAGATAGGCCACCTTTTCCTCTTCGGTCATCTTTGTAGCGTTAGGTATCCGCTCGATAGCGGTGTTACAGAACATAATAGCCTTATAGAGGCTCTGCCAGTTTGAATCACTCCGATTCATATGTGTTGCGTTCACAAAGCCATTGTATTGTTTGTATGTTTGATAAACTCCTTTTGGATAACAATATTCTGTATTGATCTCTAATGTGGCGAAGAAGTTTGAATTATAGGCTGACCGCATTGCGTCTAACGGTGCTAATACCGCAGCATTTGCTTCTTCTACAGTATTATAAAATGTCTCGCTTGAGATCGAATAAGTATAATCGGTCTCATTTAAGGCGTTGTCACAAGCTGTTAGTAGAGTAACTCCGGCCATTGCGCTTATTATTATTAGATGTCTCATTGTTTTCGCTTATTTTAAAATTTAACACTCACACCCATGGAAAGGGTTTTACTGTTTGGATAAGTCAAATGGTCTATACCTGCATTCACGTCGCTGCCTTTTGAGCTAACTTCAGGATCTACACCTTTATACTTCGTTAATGTCAACCAGTTCTGTGCGCTAACGAAGATACGAATACCGTTTAGCCAATTTTTGGTAGCCCACTTGTCACATGGCAGATTGTAAGCTAAACTGATGTTTTTTAGACGCAGATAGGAACCATTCTCGATAAAGCGGTCAGAGTATTTCAGTGAACCAACGGCATTGATCTTGGGATAGGCAGCATGACTGTTGTCTTGACCTTCTCGCCAACTCTCGTAGTATACTTTACGCTCAATATTCATGCCTTGGCCATAGCTGTAGTTTCGCATCTCACTCAAGTTAAACACGTCGTTACCTTGACTGCCTTGTAAAAAGAAGTTGAAGTCCCAGTTCTTATAGCGGATACCACAGTTCAAACCATATGTAAAATCAGGGAAAGGAGAACCTGCGATGTAACGGTCTTCCGTATCGGTGTACTGGCCATCTCCGTTCATATCCTCATAAGATAAAGAACCGTTCTCGTCTAAACCAGTGTCTTTGTAGACATAGAAAGCTCCTAATGGCTCACCTTCACGGATAATTGTGATGGAACCAGATCCATAGTTGCTATAAGTTGTGCCAAGGATATCTTTACCATCAGCTAATTCTTCGACGCGATTCTTATTATGAGCTATATTGAACTGTAAGGTTAAGCCAAAGTCCTTGTTTTGTACCACATCACCCTCGATCAATAATTCGACGCCTTGATTGCTTATACTACCGATGTTACGTACGGTGGACTTGTAACCGGATGATGAAGGAAGTGATACTGTATTCAGTAGATCCGTGGTTTTCTTATAATAGTAGTCTGCGGTAATACGTAGACGTTGTTTAAAGAATCCCAAATCCACGCCGGCATCCCATTGCGAGGTCGTCTCCCATTTCAGATCTTCTGGATAGGTACTGCTGGGTGAGTAGTAAGGTACGTTCTCGCTTCCAGTAGCAGTCTTACCTGTGGTTAGTAGATTTTGTGTCATGTAGGGATCAATAGCTGTTGAGCCTGTCTTTCCATAGCCAACACGCAACTTCATGTTTGAAATACTTTCAAATTCTTTCATGAAAGGCTCTTCAGACACACGCCATGCCACAGCACCAGAAGGGAAATATCCCCATCTTGATCCTTCCGAATAGCGGCTTGATCCATCAGCACGGAAACTGGCTGTTACGAGGTAACGTCCTAATAAACTATAGTTGATACGCCCAAGATAAGACATCAAGACCCATTTGCTGTAGTTTGTACTTGGTGTGTTGGCTGTTCCTGCTGATGACAGGTTGTTCGTTTCTTGAACGTCACTCAAGAAAGTGTTGCCTGAGGCTGCGATCGATTTGTAAACATTTTGTTGGTAAGTAAAGCCGCCCATTACGTTAAAACTGTGGATGTTGTTTAACGAAAAATCGTAGGTCACGATATCTTCGTTAATGATGTTCGTACTACGCTTGTGGTTGACATCGGCAGTATTATTTTTGTAAATATACTTTTTGGTGGTGTAACCATCGTAGCGGGCATCAGATCCTTCCAATCCGAAACTGGTCCGTATGCTTAAGCCTTTAATCGGATTGAAGTTCAAGGCGGCGTTGATGTTGGTCAGATTTGTCACGGTTTTATAAGTGGACTCATAAGCCATACATAAAGGGTTCTTGATCTCATGGCTAGACCAGCTGTACCAAGAGCGTAGATCTTTATAATCTCCATTCTCATCATAAGGATAAAAGTTTGGTGAGGCGGAGTAAGCAGCACCAATCATAGATGAACCGCCATTACCACCTCCATCAGACTGGTTCATCTGGTTAATCATACTGTAGCCCATACTGACGGAAGCGGTTATCATCTTGCTCATAGTCATATCCAAACTACTACGCAAATTGTACTTGTTATAATAACTGTTCGGGATCAAACCATCTTTAGTCATGGCAGAGCCACTGACAAAATATTTTAGGTCATCGGTACCTCCAGATACATTGATGTTATGATTCATAATGGGAGCATTTTGAAAGAACTCTTTTTGCCAGTCCATACCTTTCCCCATGGCGGTTATGTCAGCTTCACTAAAGGGAGCGGTTTCCAGTATCTCTGCGTTTACAAGGTATTCGTTATAAAAACGGGCCCACTCTTGGGCATCCATCAAATCCAGTTTCTTGATTTGCTTTTGGAATCCATATTCAAAATCGTATGAGACTTTCGCTTTTCCACTTTTCCCTTTCTTGGTCGTGATCATCACGACACCATTAGCACCACGTGAACCATAGATGGCAGTAGCGGATGCGTCTTTCAAAATTTCCATAGATTCAATATCATAGGTATTGATAGAGGCTGTGCTGGCAGGAATACCATCGATAATGTATAGGGGTGAGTTGTCACCTTTGATAGAGTTTACTCCACGTATCCTAATAGAATAGTCTCCGGAAGGATCACCTGTATTTTGGGAGAGTACTACGCCGGGAACTCTTCCTTGTAAAGCCTGTACTGGGTTGGCTACGGTAAAGGCTGTCAGCTCATCTGCCTTCACGCTACTCACAGAGCCGGTTAGGTCTTTCTTCTTCATTGTCCCATAACCAACTACCACTACCTCATCTAAAGATTCCACATCTTCTTTCAGGGTAATATTAAGTGTATGTTGGCCTTTGACTGCCACTTCTTGTGAATTATAACCGATATAACTGATTTGTAGAATGTCGTTTGGCTTTACTTGTAAACTGAACTTTCCATTTAAGTCTGTTACTACTCCATTCGTTGTTCCTTTTACCAATACATTGGCTCCAATTACAGGTTCACCCATTCCATCGAGGATGGTACCGGTTAACTGATAACTGCCTTGTTGCTGGCTGATAGGTGCTAATGAAGACTCTGCCCAAGCTTCCTTTGGCATAAAGGATAAAGATGCCATCAAGCAAAAGGCTCCCAGAATAGGGACTACATGTTTGCAATTTTTCATAAATCGTTTTAATTTTTAGCTATTACAAAGTACGACTATTCATGTGACAAGTAGATTACATTAGAGTTGCATAGTAAGAAAGATTTTGAATCTAAGCGCTTTTATATGGTTTTCTCTATATTAAATCTTGCTCATAAATAATCAATTTAACATACGTTTAAGGGCTTATTCTTAACGTTAACAAAGTAGCCGTGAGGGCTTTGAGCAATTGTTTACATGAATTGTTAGAGGGAGTACCTCTTGATCCTGAATTACAAGTGGGATACGTTGGCTTGGATCTCATAACACCGACGTTGTGTACCCATAAGTCCTTTCCTGAATAAAGTTCCCTCTGTCTCCTATGGGTAATATAAATTTTTAGGTTTAAAACAAAGTAAGCGTGAGACTTGTTTTCTATTCATCTGATTCGGGTGTCTGGAAATACCTTGCAAGGATGAATAAGTAAACAATATTCCCACGCTGTAAAGTTATGTATTGGCATAGCGAATGCTTGCCGTGTACATGCACTAACAGAATGAGCGCTACATTGTCTTCATCCTCCTTGCTTGAAATTTTCCAGACTTCGAACCAAGGATAAAGCAAAAAACGCTTTCTTTTTATTTTTCTGACCGCTCTTTAGCCAGACAACACAAATATACGTTTCTTTTTGAACAATGCAACGCTCTGTGAGAATATTTTTCAAATGTAAATATAATATTTAAGTGATATGGTAAAAAGACATAGCTAATTTGCAGTTGGCTGCATTGACCAAGTCTGTTAGCTGCATCGGCCAAATCAGTTAATTGAAATGACAAGGTTAGTAAACTTTGTTGGCCGATGCAGTTTACTTGTTATATTTTCATACCTTTGCCACTTATTTCATTCCTTTAGGATGTGAATATGAAAGAATAAGGTATATGGCAAGAGGAACAACTTCATATTACGGACGTAGATATACTATAGCGACACCTATGACCCATTTGTACATGCTTTGCGCTTGTATTTTTTGTTGGATCGTGGGGTATGTGGATTCGGTAGGCTATCCCGTGTATGGAGAGGTGACGGCTCCTCCTTTATGGAATGCCCTTTGTCTGGTTCTTCCGGGTAAGTTGTTTACCTATTTGATCGGTTTTTTGCTGATGGCCGGTGGTGCGTTTCTGGTGCATCGGGTAAACTATGCGTTGATGTTGATTCGTGAGAAGACATTGCTTCCCTTTCTCTTCTATGCCTTGTTGACAAGTACAAACCCGGATTTCTTTCCCTTGAAATCAACATCTGTCGGGGTGTTTTGTTTGATATTGGCCCTTTATCAGTTATTTACCTCTTATCATGACCCGGACGCTACGGATAAGGCTTATAACGCATCCTTGATTATCAGTATCGGAAGTCTGTTGTGGATACACATCCTTTGGTTCTTGCCGCTGTTTTGGCTGGGGATGTATAATTTCAGGACATTGAATATCCGGACCTTTGTCGCTTCCTTGTTCGGAATCTTGACGGTTTATTGGTTTGTTTTCGGATGGTGTGTCTGGGAATGGGATTTCACGGCATTTACCATACCTTTCACCTCCTTATTCAAGATCCGTTTCCTTGCGGTACTAGGGACGGGAATTATAGATTGGATACAGATTGTTTTAGTGGCGGGATTAACGATCATTGCCTCATTAAACATCGTTACACATGAGTATGAGGATAATTTGCGTACTCGTCAGTTTCTTTCTTTTCTGATTGTCATGGCCATTTGGTCGTTTGGATTGTTCTTTATCTATGAGCAGTCGTCCGAGGAATTTCTGGAAATGGCCTGTGTTCCGGCGTCTATCTTGATCGCCCATTTTTTTACGGTGAACCGGGGGAAATATATCTTTTGGCTGTTCCATTTCTCGGTAGTTATGTTTATCGCATTATTAATGATACGTATATGGAATTTCTTATAGCCTACGGGTATATCGGGGTGTTTATCGCTTCTTTCTTAGCGGCTACGATCTTGCCGTTTAGCAGTGAGGTCGTATTGACGGGTGTATTATTGGCGGGTTCGGCTTATTGGCCTTGTATGATCGCCGCTACGCTTGGTAATTTCTTAGGTGGAATGAGCTGCTATTGGTTGGGGATGCTGGGAAAGGTAGAGTGGATCGAGAAATACCTCAAACTCGATCCGGTAAAACTACAGAAGGTGCAGGATTGGATCAAGGGAAAAGGCTCTTGGATGGGCTTTTTTGTTTTTCTTCCCGGTATCGGTGATTTTATCGCTGTCGCTCTAGGTTTCTTGCGGGCTAATATATGGGTCGTGGCGATCTCCATGTTCTTAGGAAAAGCGATCCGTTATTGGGTTTGGATGGAGTTTGTTTATAAGGTACAGTCTATGTTTTGATAACCCGAGACCTGTACCTTGCACGAAATCATTTCAAGCGTAATTGTCCCCTTTTCCGTGAACTTGATGGCGTTATCGATAAAATTCGTGATAGAATTACAAGGATTTTTGTATATGAATTCTGCAAGCTTGGAAGTCTTTTTTGTTCGGAAGGAACTCATTCCAGCGTGTAAGTGTTTGCCGGGAGAAGACCGTCAATGAGAAAACCAGCATAGAGGTAAAGGCGATACTGGTCGTGATAGCGGAACCTACGACCCCGTAAGACGGGATGAGTAGAAAGCCGGAGATTAATAAGGCAATAAGCCCTACGCACGAGCTTGCCGTACTGTACCGGATCTTTCCGCTGCCGATGAAATAATGGCTGATGATGCTGTTGCAGCCTAACGCTACGATTCCGATCGATAATCCGCCTATCACTTTACGTATGCCTTTGAACTCGGCGCTGAAAAGATAATCCGTATATATCCATTCCGGTACCAATAAGATACATCCCATCACGAGGGCTAAAGCGCAAAAGGTCAATTTGAAAAGCTGTAAGGTAATACGTTTTTGTTCCGTTGCCTCTGAGGTCTTGGCCACGCTACTGTATTCGATGAAACTTACGCTGCGACTAATATTCCATACACTCTCGGAGATCTTGGTCCCAGCATCTAGCAAGCCTACGCTTCCCAACCCGGCGAAACGTTGTATCAAGAAATAATTGAGTCGGGTAGTACAGGTTTCCGCCAACCCGTCTGCGCCGGCCCACAGGCCGTAGGCAAACATTTCTTTTAATAGACCGTAGAGTGATTTGCCGGAAGACCGGGATGTCTCCTTTAAGAAATAAGGAACAAGCATCGATAGGCTGGCAATAAAGGCTATGCCGTTCGTGACATATAATCCCCAGACATACGACCGTACGTCCGGGCGCTTCAATATATAATAGAAATAGAGTAAGACGAAAAATAGCAGTCCTCCTTGCAATATAAACGTGAGATTAAACCCTTTGATATTGTCTTTACCCAACAAGAAGCGGGCATTGGCGTTTACCGTAGAGCTCAAGATCGCCAACAAGAAGATATCCAGCCGATAGCCGGTGGATAAAAGCCCGGTAAGATACATGAAGCCGCAAGCTAGGGAAGAGCCGATAGGTGTCCACAGATATGCGGAAAGGAAAATTGTCCGCATGGAGTAACGATTCATGAAATAGACAATCGTATTCCCGCATAAAATCCCATTGACGATTACCGCTATATTTACCGAGGCCACGATCAACCCGATCATCCCCACGCCCTCGATTCCCAGCACCTTCGCGTTGATGAAGATCAGCGCTAGGTTAAGGAAAGCTATCAGATAACGCGAGCCTATTGTCCCCAGTATCTTTTTTAACATAAGCTATAGTTGTAATCCATTCAGTAACCTTACATAGGTATCGATCGCTTCCCGGATCTCCGGTCCCTTGATGTATTCGTCCGCGGAATGGGAACGTGCCGAGTTTCCCGGCCCTATCTTTACGGAGGGGAAACGCATCAAGGCTTGGTCGCTAAGCGTAGGAGAGCCGAAAGGCTCTTTTCCCATCAAGATCGCCCGTCGCACAAAAGGATGATCCAGATCCGTGCGGGTGGAGCTAAGGCGGAAGCTGCGGGCCTTGATCTCGCAATGAACCTTTTCCTTGATTAGCTCGAATAACTGTTCGTTCGTATAAAATTCGTTGGTGCGGATATCTACCGTGAATTCGCATTTATCGGGAACGACATTGTGTTGTGTACCGGCATGGATGATGGTGACAGTCATTTTCACCGGTCCGAGGAAGTCGCTTTTCTCCGGGAATTGATAGGTGCTGAACCATTCTATATCCTTCATCGCTAAAGTGATGGCATTGATGCCCTCATTACGTGCGGCATGTCCGGCCTTTCCGATAGCGGTGCAATCCAGTACCATTAACCCTTTCTCGGCTACGGCGGGTTGCATACCCGTGGGTTCACCTACGACAGCGAAGGAGATAGGAGGAAGCTCGGCCAATGCGCTTTCAATGCCATTCTTCCCGGATACCTCTTCCTCACAAGACGCAAGGAAGATTAGATTATAAGGTTGCTCTTTCTCGCTTAAGATACAGAAGGCTTCATAGAGGGAGACTACGCTCGCCCCGGCATCGTTACTGCCCAGTCCATATAATTGATCATCCTCGGTCTCTTCGGGAGTGAACGGGTCTTTGGTCCAACCGGAAGCGGGCTTGACGGTGTCTATATGGGAGTTGAGTAAAAGGGTCGGTTTACCGAAATCGAAATCCGGGGCGATGATCCACAGGTTGTTGCCTTTGCGGAACACCTTTTGTCCGGCCTTTTTCCATTCTGCTTGCAGGAAATCCGCTACGGCGGTCTCGTCCCGGCTGAAAGACGGACGGGAGATCATGCCTTTTAATAAATCAATCGCTTCGTAATATCTTTCCATATTATAATAAATTATTTACGGTGCATCTGTCTTTCTCCAGTTGGGCTTTCAATTCTTCTAAGGAATCGAATTTGATGTCTCCGCGTACGTATTGAACGAATGAGACACGAATGCTATCATTGTAGATATCTCCGGAGAAATCCAGAATGTTGACCTCCATGGATATGTCCTTCCCATTATTGAGTGTCGGACGGTCACCGATATAAAGCATTCCCTTATATCGTTCGCCTTCCACCTCCACCCATACGGCATATACGCCAATACCCGGAATGACTTTAAAAGGCTCATCTACCCGTATATTCGCCGTGGGAAATCCTAGCGTGCGTCCCACTTTATAGCCGCTGACGATATGGCCCAGCAATTGATAGGGATAGGTCAGTAAATAAGCGGCTTCCGCTACATTTCCGGCTTGAAGTAATTTCCGGATCTCGGAAGAGCTGACGGCCGTATTCCCTTCGTCATAGGGAGATGCCTTTAGCACCTCGATACCACATTCGGTGCCATAAACGACATATTGCTCGAAGCCATCCGTCCGATCGTGCCCGAAACGATGGTCATATCCGATCAATAAGGTCTTTACATGCAGGCTCTTCGCTAAAATAGAGGTAATGAATTCCTTGGCCGAGAGCCGGGATAGCTCGATCGTAAAATCCAATACGATGCAATAATCTACTCCGGTAGTCTCTAATTGCTGTAACTTTTCCTCGAAAGAATTTAATAGCTTCGGTTGGTAATCCGCGTGCAATACGGCCCGGGGATGTTCCGGGAAGGTGATAACGGCCGATGGCAGGTTACGTGCTTTGGCAATCTCTTTCATCTCGTCGATTAAGAAACGGTGTCCTAGATGCACACCATCGAAAAATCCGATCGTAGCCACCAGTTCCTTTCCTTTCAGTCTGTCAAAATCTCTTACAACAATCATTGCGCCTTATTCGTTTCAATTCCAATCGAAAGACAAATGTACGGGATAATTTTTAATAATCATGTTCTTATCTAAGGATACTAGGGTAGCCGTACCAAAATTTGTCTCCTTGTTGGATACGTGTCCGTAGTCCTGTCGGGTCTCCCCGAATAGGGTATCTATGTTAAAAGCTCCTATCTCTCTCACTTATGGAGAGAGATAGGAGCTTTTTATTTAATTAAAAGTTTATCAATGGAAGTCTTTTAACGTTTTCTGTAATTCCTGTCGGGCGAAAAAGATACGGCTTTTTATCGTACCTAGCGGTAAATTTAGCCGTTCAGCTATCTCGTGATATTTATAACCGCTCAGAAACATTGAGAAAGGAGCCTTCAAATCTGCGTTCAAGTTATTGATCGCCTCTGTTATATCATGAATTTGGCAGGTTCCTTCTGGTGAATCAAACCCAGAGTCGTTCAATACGTCTAGATTATATAGGTCAGCATCCCGATTGATCAGGGTTTGCTCACGTACCACTTTGTGATAGTTATTGATAAATATGTTTCTCATTACTGTAAGGACCCATCCTTTGAAGTTCACGTTGTCTACAAACTTCTCTTGGTTACTTAATACCTTGAGAGTCGTGTCTTGTGTCAAATCAAAAGCATCTTCCCGATTCGCTGTAAGCATGAGCGCGAAATTCATCATGTTTTCCTGCATGCTTAATAATTTCTTTTGAAATGTTAATGCGTTCATAGGTTACAAATTGAATAAAAACTTATTATTTATATCACTTATCGTCTTTTAACCATTAAAAGACTTAGCAAATGTATATATTCGGTACAATAACATGTAATTCTTTAATAATTATTGATGTTTAAAATTGTAAGTTAATAATTTCGCTGTAAAAATGGATGAAAATGAATAATATTTTCAAGTTATTCAAGTGCTATTATTTGAAATATTCAAGTATTTGCTTATAATTTTCAACATAATAAATTATGTAAATAGTGATGGATGAAAGACGTGAAGTCTTGAATAGTAGTGTATGTAATTGCGTTCACTGATTAATTAATGTATAATAAATGATGTATTGTTATCGGATTTAATATTCTATTTTATAGAAAATGTTTATTTTTGCACATATTTGAAAAAAACTATGAGTCGTATTAAGATAATATTTGTTCTTATCCTAATTTTGTTAGGAATTTGTGCAGACCTTATGTCGCAACCTCCCCAAAATGAAGATTATATACTCGTTATAAACTCTTACTCAGAAAATTCCCCATGGAGCTATAATTGTACCGTGCCTATTTACGAGACGTTGATAAAAGAGTATGAGGAACTAACGGCCTATACGGAGCACATGAATATGCTATTGATACAGAGTGAAGAGGAATTATCTCTGTTTGAGGAGGATTTTTTTAAAAAGTATAAATCTCCTCCTCGTATGGTCTTGTTGTTGGGAAATCCAGCGTTCGCTTTATTGCTTGATAAGTTAGAAAAGGCTTGGGGACAGCAGATCCCGGTCATATTATATACGAATAAGTTATATGTAGGTTTACGTGAGACTTATTTGCAAGAACGGATTATCACACAGGAGGAAAAGACCCCCATACAAGATTTTATTCGGTTGCATCCGCAGGTGACGGTTCTTTTCATTCCGGATTATATAAAAGAGACAGTTCGATTGATGCGTAGTTTGATACCGGATATGCAAAGGTTATTGTTTCTATCTGACAAGACTTTTCTAGGTTTGCAAAATCAAGAGATAGTAGAGAACCTTATGCGAACTGAACACCCAGATGTACAGCTTACGGTGTTAACAGCGGGAGATACTTCCGTAGGCGATTTGATCGATTCTTTAAGGAATGTAGACAAACAAACGGGGATACTTTTGTCTTCATGGACTTTTAAAAGCCGGCAAGGGAAGTACGTGGTCCAGAGTTCTGATATTTATCAGACGATAAGTTCATATACCTCTTCTCCTATATTCACTTTAAATGACATGGCGATTGATAAGAACGGACTGTTGGGAGGATATTTTTACGTATCGGCTAGCATACATGATATAGTTATAAAGACGGTCCGGTCCGTACTTAATGGTACGCTTGACGGATCTATAGTTTCTCCTGATCATCCAAGGCCGGTATTTGATTATCAAGTGCTGGAAAAAAAAGGATTCTCTCCCTCCGACTGCCCGCTTGATACCTTCTTTTATCTGAAGCCCTCTACTTTTTGGGAACAATATCGCTTGCATATTTCTATGAGTGTTCTATTATTGTTTTTTATTATCTTTTTCCTCCTTTGGCGAATAGAAACCTTAGGCCGTCAGCGAAATTTGCAACGACGTGAGTTAGAACTGATGAAAGATTACCGTGCGTTGAGCCGTAAGCTATCGCTGGCATTAGATGTCGCTAATATTATCCCATGGAGGTGGGATTTGCGGGCTCATCTCATATTCTGTGATATTCAGTGCTCTAATTCGGATTTGAGTAATTTGGAGCAACCTATGCCTAAGAGATCACTTGAGATATCGGAGGAGAAATATTTTAGTAAAATCCGTAAATCTGATAGAGAACGGCTGAGAAGTGTTTGTGAGGCATTGATTAGAGGGGATATCGATAAGGTAAAAGAGGAATTCCTTATCTATAGGTCTGGAAGGAGTAATCCTAATTTTGACTGGATTGAAGTGCAGGCGACCGTAGAGAAAAGAGATGAGCGGGGGTGTCCGATCGTATTGACCGGTTCTTCGCTTAGAATTACCGAGCGAAAAAGGATAGAGGAAGAATTATTACGAGCTAGGGATAAGGCGGAAGAATCAAATCGGTTGAAATCTACTTTTCTTGCGAATATGAGCCATGAAATCCGGACTCCATTAAATGCCATCGTTGGTTTCTCTCAAATATTGACGACTACGGACGATGAAGAGGAAAAGAAACAATTTGTTTCTATCATTGAGAGTAATAATGTGCTTTTGTTGCAATTGATCGGTGATATACTGGATTTGTCGAAAATAGAGGCTGGGACTTTAGAGTTTGTCCGTAATGAAGTGGACTTGAATGTTTTGATGAATGAGCTGGAGAGTTCTATGCGTTTGAAAATAGCAGATACCGTAGAATTACGTTTTACGGATCGTATGCCGAGTTGTCGTCTTTATGTGGATAAGAATAGGTTATCTCAGGTTTTGATCAACTTGTTGACAAATGCGATGAAGTTCACGAAAGAGGGCTATATCCATTTTGGGTATAGATTGGTAGATGAGGATACGCTAGAGTTTTACGTATCCGACACGGGATGTGGAATCCCGAAGGAACAATTGCGAAACATATTTGAGCGTTTCATCAAGTTGAACAATTTCGTGTCGGGAACGGGCTTGGGATTGTCTATTTGCCAAGTAATCGTGGAGCGTATGGGTGGACGAATATGGGTTGAGTCTGACGAGGGGAAGGGAGCTACTTTCTTTTTTACTATCAAATATTTCCCTATCGAAAAGGTATTATAAGGCGAAAATTTAAATGGGTGTCCAGCTTGTTCTTACTTTGCGTAAGTTTCGTTCTAAAAAAATATCTATATTTGCTGGATATGAAAACGAAAGCTCTACTTTTGATAACTATTCTGTCTTTCTGTTTGTCGGGGTCTTTATTCGCGATGGAGGAGATTCTTTTCAATCATCTGGGCGTGAAGGATGGATTATCCTCTAATGAGATTACCTGTATATTGAAGGATCAGAAAGGCTTTATGTGGTTTGGCACGACCTCGGGACTGAACCGCTTTGATGGTTATGAGTTTAGTCGCTATAAGCCGGGAGATATCGATTCCTTTTTTGTTGAGGAAGGTATCTCGGATTTGGTGGAGACCGCCGATGGTAAGATTTGGATTACTTATTATGATGGTAAGATCGGGGTCTATGAGCCTTCAATAGATTGTTTTGTTCCCCAAGAGGAAGTCCTTGATAGCCTACGGCTGGAAAGTCTTCCGGCCCGTATTTTTACGGATCGTGATAAACGATTGTATTATACGACCTACGATAATGGTTTTTATCGATATGACCCATCGCAGGGAAAAGTCAGTCTCTATCCGCTTGATAAGGCAGAGGGCGGTGTATGTGGCATAGGGGATGTAAATGACCGGTTGTACGTGATCCATACCTCCGGAAAGATACAAGGCATTGATAAAGCATCCGGTAAGAGTGTCTTTCAAGATGATTATTTGACCGCTTATGCAAAAGCGCAACCTTTCTATATGTTTGCCGATAGCGAGGGTGAGCTTTGGCTCTTTTTGAACCCCGGGCATAGTGACGGTGTGTTCCGCTTGAATCCAAAAACCAGCGTATGGAAGCATTATACGACTTCCACCCCGATCGCCCTTTCCTCCTCGATGGTCCGTGACGTGAGAGAGGATATGAACGGGAATATATGGATCGCGACGGATCATGGCGGTATCAATATATTGGATAAGACGAAAGAGAAATTGCGTTATCTAAAAAATAATCCTTTCGACTTGACGAGTTTGGGACAGAATAGCGTAGTATGTCTCTATCGGGATGATACGGATATAATGTGGGCCGGGACCTATAAGAATGGCGTTAGTTATTATCATGAGAGCATCTTTAAGTTCCAGACGGTTCGTTATCCGTTGTTGCAGACATTGGACGCCTCGAATAATGATTATAACTGCGTGGTAGAAGATCCTACCGGTGATTTATGGGTGGGGACGAGCGGAAATGGTTTATTGCGCTATAACCGGAAGACTGGTGAATATACCCGTTACCGGGCGGGAAAAGAGAGCGAGAACAAAATTTCCGGTGATGTGGTGATCAGTATGACAAAAGACTTGAACGGGAACCTGTGGATCGGCACCTATATGGAGGGATTGACTTGCTTCGACGGTAAACGGTTTAAACATTACCGGGATATTCCGGGAAGCAAGGATGGCTTGTCCAGTAACAGCGTGTACAGCCTATATGCCGATACCAAGAATCGCTTGTGGATCGGTACCTTGGATGGGGGATTGGATTGTCTGGACTTATCGACGGGTGAGTGGATGTACTATCGTGCCGGTGATAAGCATAATGCGATCCATACGGATATCGTTTACAGTCTTTCAGGAGACTCGAAAGGTGATATTTTTGTGGGAACTTCATCGGGTGTGAATTGGATTGAGCCAGAGACGGGGAAGGTTTCCAGCTTTGACGGGACAAAAGATGGGAGTTTCCGGTTTAAGGACAGAATCATTAACGTGGTATTTTCTGATAGCCGCCAGTTGCTGTGGATAGGGAGTAACCATGGTTTGCATATCTATGATCCGCTTAATGACCGGATTTATCAATTGAATCAATCTACCGGGTTGCCGGATAACAGTATCATGTCTATCCTTGAAGATGAGTATCATACCGTATGGGTCGGGACGAAAAACGGATTACTGAATATCGCCCCGAGCCGAAATGCCAATAATGAGTACCAATTTAACTGGAATAGCTATGATGAGAGTGAGGGTGTGCAAGGACGTGTATTTAATGTGAACAGCGCAGTCCGGTTGGCTTCGGGTGAATTGGCGTTTGGGGGTACCAACGGGCTTACCTTCGTCAATCCTTCCCATATCCATTATAACAGCTATTCCCCGCCGGCTGTGATAACCGGACTTACCGTGAATAATGTGCCGGTCGTACCGAGAGGGAACCGGCTGACTTTAGAGTATGGGGAACGTAATTTCACGTTTAATATATCTTCCTGCTGTTATTTCCTCCCCTTGAAGAATAAGTATGCGTTTAAGATGGAGGGATTCGACCCGGACTGGACGACCGTAGATGCCAAGGGACGGCGGGTCACTTATACGAACTTAAATCCCGGTACTTATACGTTTCAAGTAAAGGCACGAAATAATGACGGGGTCTGGAGCAAAGAGATTACCAGTCTAGAAATAACTATCTTGCCGCCTTTCTGGGCGACTGGATGGGCGATTGCCTTATACATTATAATAGGTTTATTGTTTGCGTATGGAATCATGTGGTTTATCCTTCGTATCCAGCAGAAAAAAATGGAGCAGGAGAAGGAGAAGGCGATCGTGAGAAAGCAGCATGAGGTAGACGAGATGAAACTCCGTTTCTTCACGAACGTGAGCCATGAGTTTCGCACGCCGCTTACGCTGATCTTGACCCCATTAGAGAAATTGATGAAAACGGAGGAGAATGCCGAGACGAAGCAGATATTGAGACTGATCTACCGTAACGCCGATCGCTTACTTAAGCTCGTGAATCAGTTATTGGATTTCCGTAAGATCGATGTGCAAGGGGATACGTTAGTCCTATCTACGGGTGATATCGTGCCGTTTGTCCGTGATGTGGCTTATTCTTTTAAGGAGCTTTCAGAGCAGAAACATATTCGCTTCTCCTTCTCTTCGGTTTTCACTTCGTTACCAATGAGGTTTGATACGGATAAGGTGTTCAAGATCGTATCCAATCTGTTAAGCAACGCTTTTAAGTTTACACCGGAAGGGGGAATGATTACTGTAACGTTGAGTTTATTGCCGGACAAGGAAGGGCGGAATAAATTACTTATAGAGGTTTCCGATAGCGGTATAGGTATCCCTGCGGATAAACAAGAGGCTATATTCGACCGTTTTTATCAGGTTTCGTCTTCCGATAAGGGAAATCCCGTGATGGGGACAGGTATAGGCTTACACTTGTGCCGTGAATTTGTCCGTATGCATCAAGGCTCGATTGCGATAAAAAGCCAGCCGGGTGTAGGTAGTACGTTTACGGTGACTTTGCCTGTCATCCCGCAGGATCATCAAGATATTATCTCCTCGCCAGATGAGGGAGAGGAAAATGAGAAACGAGTTTCTCTGGTCGAGACTACGCCGGAGACAGCCGATACAGGTGCCGTGAAAACCTCGGAATCTACCTTGCTGGTTGTGGATGATAATGCGGACTTCCTAGAGTTTATGAGACTCAGTTTAAGTAGCGCTTATTCCGTACTCACGGCGGCGGATGGAGAAGATGCGTGGAAGCTCATTCCGGAGGAGCTGCCGGATATGGTGATCAGCGACGTGATGATGCCTATCACCGACGGTATCACCTTATGCCGCCGGATCAAGGGAGACATCCGGACTTCCCACATCCCGGTGATCCTACTGACGGCAAAGTCCGCTAAAGATAGCCAACTGGTCGGTCTGGAAGCCGGTGCGGATGATTATATCAGCAAGCCATTCAATATGGAGATGCTTCTCTTGAAGGTGCGGCATTTGATCGAGATGAAGAAGAAGATGCAAAAGGCCTTTATGCAGTCCTCTACCATGGGCATCGCCTTGACGGAGGTACAAGCTAGCTCCATGGATGAGGAGTTGATGCGTAAGGCCATCGGCTATATCGAGGAGCAGATCGCCAATCCGGAGTTGTCCGTAGAACGGTTGAGCCGGGAGATGGGCATGAGTCGTGTGAACTTCTACAAGAAATGCCTTTCCATCACGGGTAAGACTCCGGTGGAGTTGATCCGTACGGTGCGCTTGAAGCGTGCGGCGCAGTTATTGGAGAAGAGCCAGATGCGGGTCAACGAGGTCGCGCTGGAGTGCGGTTTCAATGATGTGAAGCTATTCCGGAAGTATTTTAAGGATGAGTTCGGAAGGCTTCCCTCTGACTATCATAAATAAACTTTTTCTAAATAAATGCCACGTAATTAGGGGATATAACAAAATATCCCCTTAAAATAAACATTCTTCCCCTACCTTTTTACGGTTCTCCCCGTAACCCAAAACATTTATGGCTTCCTGTCCGCCGCGAACCCTTTAATTTTGCCAACGAATGAAGAACCATTTTTCTTGTATGGAAAAACCTGTTCGGACTCATTGCTGATCGGAAATAATTAAAGAATCTATAGAATATGAAACAACACATCGCGGTATTCACGTTAGGGCTTTCCCTGCTGACTTCCTGCATGACTGATTCCGCTTACCGGAAGGTCGAGAATGGCTTGGTCGCCGATATCCGTTCCGGACAGGCGAAGGCTGTTAAATTGGAAGTAATCTCTGATGATATTATCCGGGTAATCGCCTCTCCGGATGGTAAGTTTTCCAACCAAGTGAACTTGATCAAGGACACGAAATCGTTACCCGCCCCATCGTTTCAGATAACGACCTCGGGGGATACGATCATCGTAAGTACGCAAACCACACAGGCCCGTCTTTCACGGGAGACCGGAGAGGTTCGCTTTACCGACGCCAACGGACACACGATCCTTCGTGAGAAGACAAACGGAGGCAAGGAATTTACGCCGATCGAGGTGGAAGGAACCAAAGGCTATACCTTACGTCAGGTATTTGAGAGCGAGGACGAGGAAGGGCTTTACGGCCTAGGACAGCATCAGAGCGATGAGTTCAACTACAAAGGCAAGAACGAAGAGCTTTTCCAATATAACACGAAGGTGAGCGTGCCGTTTATCGTTTCCTCAAAAGGGTATGGTGTACTTTGGCATAACTATTCCTTGAGCCGTTTCGGCGACAAGCGTCCATACGCCGATTTGGGCGATGTCTTTGGGCTATACGGAAAAGACGGGAGGGCAGGGGCGTTGACCGCTACCTACTATACGGATAAGGCGAAGATTTCCGTTTTAATCCAGCGGGATGAAGATAAGGTAGATTATGAGAATCTGAAAACCATCAAGAACCTGCCGGCAGACTTCCCGAAGCCGAGCGCTTCCGCTACTTGGGAGGGCGAGATCGAGGCGAAAGAGACGGGTACTTATCATTTCAAACTACATTACGCCGGTTATACCAAGGTATTTGTGAATAACGAGGAGATCATCCCGGAACGTTGGCGTGCGGCATGGAACCCGAATGATTACAAGGCTACGGCCGATCTGGAAAAGGGCAAACGTTATCCGATCCGTATCGAATGGTTGCCGGATGGCGATGTCTCTTATATCGGCTTGAAGGTATTATCTCCGCTACCGGAGGAGGAGCGGGAGCGGTTGGCTTTCTGGTCGGAAATGGGGGATGATATCGATTACTACTTCATCAACGGAGAGTCTTCCATGGATAAGGTGATCAGCGGTTACCGCACGGTTACGGGCAAGAGCCAGATCATGCCGAAATGGGCGATGGGATTCTGGTTGAGCCGTGAGCGTTATAAGACGCAAGAGGAGCTATTGACCGCCTTGAACGAATACCGCCGGCGGCAGGTTCCCTTGGATGTGATCGTACAGGACTGGAGCTACTGGCCGGTAGACGCATGGGGTAGCCACGAGTTTGATAAGGAACGCTTCCCGGACCCGAAAGGCATGATTCAGGAAATCCACGATAAGGATGCCCGTATCATGATCTCCGTATGGCCGAAGTTCTATTATACGACAGAGCATTATAAAGAGTTGGATGCGCTGGGTGCTATGTATCAGCAGGCGATTAAGGATAGTATCCGCGACTGGATTTATCCGGGTTATATCGGTTCTTTCTATGACGCGTACAACCCGGAAGCCCGCAAGCTTTTCTGGGAACAGATGAACGAGCATCTGTATTCCTTGGGCATCGACGCTTGGTGGATGGACGCTTCCGAGCCGAACGTACAGGATAATACGGATATCGAGTATCGCAAGGCGCTTTGCGGACCGACTTATCTGGGCCCGTCCACGAAATACTTCAACGCTTACGCTTTGGCTAACGCCGAGGCGATCTACGACGGACAACGTAGCGTAAACCCGGATGACCGTGTATTCTTGTTGACCCGTTCCGGTTTCGCCGGCCAGCAACGTTATTCTACCGCTACATGGAGTGGCGATATCGGTACTCGCTGGGAGGATATGAAAGCGCAGATCAGCGCCGGCTTGAACTTCGCCATGTCCGGTATCCCTTACTGGACGATGGATATCGGTGGCTTCAGCGTGGAGAACCGTTATATGGCCGCTAAGGAAGGTAGCGAGGATTTGAGGGAATGGAGGGAGTTGAACAACCGTTGGTATCAGTTCGGAGCTTTCTGTCCGTTGTTCCGTAGCCACGGGCAATATCCTTGCCGCGAGATCTATAATATCGCTCCGGAAGGATCGCCTACGTACCAATCGATGAAGTATTATACCGAGTTGCGCTATCAATTGATGCCGTATATCTATAGCTTGGCCTCCAAGACGCATTTTGAGGATTATACGATCATGCGTGCCTTGGTGATGGATTATTCGGACGATGAGAAGACTTACGATATAGACGACCAGTTTATGTTTGGCCCGGCCTTCATGGCATGCCCGGTGTATGAGTATAAGGCTCGCGACCGTGAGGTGTACTTCCCGGCCGGCATTTGGTACGATTTCTACAACGGCAAGCGTATACAAGGCGGAACGACAATGGACGTGGATGCTCCTTACGAGCGTATGCCTTTGTTCGTGAGAGCCGGCTCTATCGTACCGACCGGAAAGGTAATCCAGTCTACGAAAGAGGAGCAGAAAGACTTAATCGTCTCTGTTTACGCCGGTGCCGACGGTTCCTTCACCTTATATGAGGATAATGGCGTGACCTACGATTACGAGAAAGGAAATTACGCTACCATCCCGTTTGTTTATGATGATGCGAGGCGAACGCTCACGATCGGCGCACGGGAGGGCGACTATCCGGGCATGATCCGCGAGCGTCAGATCACGGTACGTCTCATCACGCCGGAGAACCCCGCTGGTAAGGACGTGACAATATCTTACCAAGGTAAACCTCTAGTTGTAGAGACGGGGCACGCCCCGTCTCTACAACTGGGTAGTATCAATTAAACTATATAATCACTAATGATACCACTGATGAATCGGCCATTCGCGTGGCTTCTGGGCCTATTGCTCACCGCCTGTTCCCCCGCTGGGGAGCAGGTGCGTGAACGTAGCTCATGGAATGACGATTGGAAGTTTGCCTTGTCGGATAGCGTTCAGGATTATTCATCCCCGGACAGCGATGATTCCACTTGGCGTATCTTATCTTTACCGCATGATTGGAGTATCGAGGGGGATTTCTCCCTCGATAACCCGTCTACCCCGGGCGGCGGTGCGCTACCGGGCGGGATTGGTTGGTATCGAAAGACATTTACCCTTCCGGAGACGGATCGGGGTAAGGTTGTTTATGTTGATTTCGACGGGGTTTACCGGAATAGCGAGGTCTGGATCAATGGTCATTCGCTGGGATTCCGCCCGAATGGTTATGTATCGTTTCGTTATGACTTGACGCCTTATTTGAGGTATGGAAGCCAACCGAACGTGATTGTCGTGAAGGCGGATAATAGCGAGCAGCCGAATTCCCGCTGGTATTCCGGCTCCGGTATCTACCGTAACGTATGGCTGGTGAAGGTGAATCCGGTGCATGTGGACAACTGGGGCACTTTCGTGCATGATATGAGGATCTCACCGGAGGAGGCTACCTTCTCCTTGGAGGTGAGAATAAGGAATAGCTCGGAGGCGGATAGGGAGGCCGAAGTCTCTACCTCTATTTACGATGACCGTAACAGAGTTGTTACGGCACCCGTAACAACTCTGTTACGGGTACCGTATACGCCCTGTTACGACGCCCGTATGCGGGAGGCATCTGTCGATCATCAGTTCTCTATCCCAAATCCCAAACTTTGGAGTCCCGATTCTCCCTCGCTCTACACGTCCGTCACGGAAGTGAAAGTGGACGGCAAGGTGGTAGATCGTTACGAGACGGTATTCGGATTGCGTACGTTCCGTTGGGATTCCGCTACCGGCTTTTATCTGAATGATAAGCCTTTGAAGATAAAAGGGGTTTGCCTACATCATGATTTAGGCTGTCTGGGTGCCGCCGTGAATACACGGGCTATCGAGCGCCAGCTACAGATCATGAAGGAGATGGGTGTGAACGCGATCCGTACCAGCCATAACGCCCCGGCACCCGAGTTGCTGGATCTTTGCGATCGTATGGGCCTTCTGGTACAGGATGAGTCTTTCGATATGTGGGAACGCCGTAAGTCCCCATACGATTACGCCCGGTATTTCGCGGAGTGGCACGAGCGGGATTTGACGGACGAGATCTTGCGTGACCGGAATCACGCCTCTGTTTTCATGTGGAGTATAGGCAATGAGGTACTTGAGCAATGGAGTCATGCCGACGCTACCGAGCTGGATCTGCAAGCGGCGAACCTGATCTTGAATGCGGGCCATGCCATCGATCCCGCTTTGCTGAAGGATACGACCCTTAGCCGTCAATCCTTGATCACCCGTCATCTGGCGGCTATCGTGAAACGGCTGGATACCTCCCGGGTCGTTACCGCCGGCTGTAACGAGGTAAACCCTGCGAATCATCTGTTCCGCTCGGATGCCTTGGATGTGCTGGGCTTCAACTACCATGAGCAATATCTTGAGCCGTTTCTCCGGAATTTCCCCGGAAAAAAACTGATCGTGAGCGAATCTACCTCGGCCTTGATGACCCGTGGCTATTATGAGATGCCGTCTGATCATATTTATATCCGTCCGGAATCGTGGGACAAGCCTTTCGAGGCTCCCGAGCATGTTTGCTCCTCTTATGATAATTGCCATGTACCTTGGGGCTCTACGCACGAGAAGACTTGGCATCTGGTGAGGACGCTTCCGCATGTATCCGGCCTGTTCGTCTGGACGGGTTTCGATTACTTGGGAGAGCCTACCCCCTATTGGTGGCCGAGCCGGAGCAGCTTCTTCGGTATCGTGGATCTGGCGGGTTTCCCGAAGGATGTATATTATATGTATAAAAGCGAGTGGACGGATGAACCCGTATTGCACATTTTCCCGCATTGGAACTGGAAGGAAGGCGAACCGGTGGATATCTGGGGCTATTATAACAATGCCGATGAGGTGGAACTATACCTAAACGGAAAGAGCCTAGGCGTACGACAAAAAACGGACAGTACCTATCATGTCTCTTGGCGTGTGCCTTTTACGCCCGGAACTTTGAAAGCCGTCTCCCGCTTAGGGGGTAAGGAGGTCTTGGTGAAAGAGATCCATACGGCAGGAGAGCCGGCCCGTTTGGTCTTGACACCGGATCGTAGCGTCATCCAAGCGGATGGCTCGGACCTATCGTTTGTAACCGTAGATGTATGCGATATCGATGGTAACCGGGTTCCCGACGCTACCCCGTTGATCCGTTTCTCCGTGGAGGGCCCGGGTGAGATCGCCGGAACGGATAACGGAGATCCGAACGATCCGAACAGCCTCCGTAAACCGAAACGGCAAGCTTACTACGGAAAAGCCTTGGTCGTGATCCGGAACAAGGGCGGACAAGGCGACATCCACTTAAAAGCCATAGCCGAGGGCTTACCCGAGGCGACGGTAACGATTCAAGCGCAATAATAAACCTATAAATAAAGAGGAAATGAAAAAGATAATAGGCGTGATCGCTTGTGGGCTATTCTTGAATGCGGCTGCCGCGAGCTCGCAGGTCACGGATAAAGAGAAGGTACAAATGGAGAAACGTATCGAGAAACTGATTAAGAAGATGACCTTGGAGGAAAAGGTCGGATTATTGCATGGTAACTCAAAATTCTATGTTGCCGGAGTAGAGCGTCTGGGGATTCCCGAGTGGAGCTTGAGCGACGGGCCTCACGGGGTACGTGCGGAGATCAATCGCCACGACTGGGCGTATGCAGGTTGGACAAATGATTCCGCCTCTTATTTCCCGACCGGCACGGCTTTCGCCGCCGCTTGGAATCCGGAGTTGGCTTACCGTCGGGGCGAGGTGCTGGGCGAGGAGGCTCGCTGGCGTAAGAAGGATGTGTTGCTGGGCCCGGGCGTGAATATCATTCGCTCCCCGCTTTGTGGCCGTAATTTCGAGTATATGAGCGAGGACCCTTATATGAACTCCGTATTGGCGGTCGCTTATATCAAAGGCTTGCAGAGCCGTGACGTGGCTTGCAGCGTAAAGCATTTCGCCGTGAATAACCAAGAGACAAACCGTACGACTGTCGATGTGGAATGTAGCGAGCGTGCCTTGCGTGAGATTTATTTACCCGCTTTCAAGGCGGCCGTACAGGAGGGAGGCGCCTTGACGGTAATGGCCGCTTATAATAAATTCCGTGGGGAGTTCTGCGCGGAGAATAACTACTTGGTTCGCAAGATCCTTCGGAATGAATGGGGATTCGATGGCGTATATGTAACCGATTGGGGAGCCGCTCATAGCACGGTTCCTTCTATGGAGGCCGGCTTGGATCTGGAGATGGGCACGCTGATCGATAAATATGAGGATTGGTATTATGCCAACCCCTTGATCGAGGCTGTTAAGTCTGGTAAGATTCCTATGAGCTTGGTGGACGAGAAGGTGGGCGATGTCTTACGTGTGATGATCAAGACGAATGTCTTGGACCCGAAAAAACGTTTCGGCCCCGGTTCCATGAATACGAAAGAGCATCAGCAAGCCACTTACGACGCGGCTGCCGAAGCCATTGTCTTATTGAAGAACCAGAATAATCTTCTCCCGTTGGATTTCTCCTCGATCAAGAGTCTGGCGGTAATTGGCGATAACGCTACCCGCAAACATTCCAATGGTGGCTTGAGTTCCGAGATCAAGGCGGTTTACGAGGTAACTCCATTAGAGGCGCTTCGTGCGAAATGGGGCGATAAGGTGGATATCCGTTTTGCCCAAGGTTATGAGAAGCTATCTACTTTCGTGGAGGGAAGCAATAATGGGCAAAGCTCTGGTACTTTCTCTTCCAAGACACAGGAAAGCGACGCGTTATTGAAAGAGGCGGTAGAGGTTGCCCGCACGAGTGACGTGGCCCTTTTGGTTTGTGGTTTGAACCATGATTATGATACCGAGTCGTTCGACCGTCTGAATATGGATATCCCATACGGGCAGGTTGAGTTGATTCAAGAGGTGGTAAAGGCGAATCCTCGTACGATCGTGGTCATGATCGCCGGATCGCCGTTGAATATGGCTGCCGTAGATATTTGTTCCCCGGCTATCGTTTGGGCTTGGTTCAACGGCATGGAAGGAGGAAATGCCTTGGTAGACGTATTATCCGGCAAGGTGAATCCAAGCGGAAAGATGCCGTTCACCACTCCCGTGAGCTTGGATCAATCTCCGGCGCATGCGTTGGGCAACTTCCCCGGCAGGGATCTGAAAGTGAATTATGAGGAAGATATCTTGGTCGGTTACCGCTGGTTCGATACGAAGGGGCTTCCGGTCGTTTATCCGTTTGGTTACGGCTTATCCTATACGACATTCAACTATTCCAATCTGAATACGGATAAAAAGACGTATGATCAAGCGGACACGATCCAAGCGACTTTCACCCTAACCAATACCGGAGACCGTGAAGGAGCTGAGGTGGCCCAATTGTATGTAAGCGATCCGGTTTGCTCCGTGATGCGTCCGGTCAAGGAGTTAAAAGGCTTCAAGAAGGTATTCCTTAAACCCGGTGAGAGTCGGCGAATCACGTTGGACATCCCCGTATCCTCTTTAGCTTTCTATAGTGAGGCACAAAGCCAATTCGTCGTAGAACCCGGCGAGTTCATCCTCCAACTAGGAGCCTCCGCCTCAGATATCAAGCAGAGAATCAGCGTGGAGGTGAAATAACTACCCAGTTGTAGAGACGGGGTACGCCCCGTCTCTACAACTAGATATTGAAAAATAACCGCTAGGACATTTTTCGTTACATTTCCTTGAACAAGAGCGCATCTATAGAGTTATATCCATATAATAACAATATAATTAAAGATGTGCTATGAACTCTCTACAAAATCCATTGAACGCTAACTATCCGCAAGATGTTACCCAAAAACCGGGCGAGAATGCGGTTTTCATTGTCTATGCTCTAAAAGATCTCCCCGACACGATTGATAAGGTAAAGGACGTGTGCGCTAATTTCTCCGCTTTGATACGTAGTATGCGCAATCGCTATCCTGATATGCAATTCAGTTGTACGATAGGATTCGGGGCGGATGCTTGGAAACGTTTCTTTCCGGAGCAAGGAAACCCCAAAGAATTGCAACCGTTTGAAGAGATCAAAGGAGTTAAGCTTACGGCTGTTTCTACCCCCGGGGATTTACTATTCCACATCCGCTGTAAGCAGATGGGACTGTGCTTTGAGTTCGCCTCCATTATAGACCAGAAACTGCGAGGTGTCGTGGAATCGATCGATGAGACCCACGGTTTTCGGTATAGAGACGGTAAGGCGATTATCGGTTTCGTGGACGGTACGGAGAATCCTGCCGTGGATGAAGACCCCTATCGTTTCGCGGTAATAGGTGATGAGGACCCCGAGTTTATGGGCGGAAGTTATGTATTTGTGCAAAAATACATTCATGATATGGTGGCATGGAATGCGCTTCCAGTGGAAGAGCAAGAGAAAGTCATCGGTCGCCGTAAATTCAACGATGTCGAGCTATCAGATGAGGAAAAACCGAAGAACGCCCATAACGCCGTGACGAACATCGGAGACGATCTGAAAATAGTCCGTGCTAACATGCCATTCGCCCATACCTCCAAAGGTGAATACGGTACCTATTTTATCGCCTATGCCAGCACGTTCAGCACCACCCGACGAATGCTGGAGAATATGTTCGTCGGTGATCCCGTAGGCAATACGGATCGTTTGCTGGACTTCAGCACGCCGATAACGGGAACTCTTTTCTTCGTTCCGTCGTATGAGTTGCTTGATAAGTTAGGGGAATAATTATTTATCCACCCTTAACTGTCTAGTTAACAGACTTCCGCAGTGCCAATCATTTTCCATATCGTGGCACGGCTGTGCCATCAGCGTGGCATAGCTGTGCCTTCCTTATGGCAATGCTGTGCCACTAGGATGGCACAGTCGTGCCATCATGATGTGCTTATCTTTTAATGAAAGGCTTGTTGACTGATAAGGTTGGAGTTACGGATAACAGAAGTAAACCGCCTATTATCAATACTTCAAATATCCATAGCGGTTATATAGTGTTGGGAGTGTAGACGCATGTTGTATGTCGTTTGCGGATTTCACCCCGGATTTATGAAGTTAACTTACTTTGAAATGTTAGTTAACTGGTAACTTTCTACCTAAAAAAGCCATTTGGCAATGTACCTAATCTTTTTTGCGCTATAAAAGTATTTTGTTTGTGTTTTTTAGTATCTTTGCCAGATGTTTAAGGATAAAACGATGTTTTCCATATAGTTAAATACTGTGCTTTTTGATGAGATTAGAAGATCTAAATGAATATTATGATAATCTCTGCGATACTTTTGACCGTGGAGAGATGGATTTTGTTATGAACCATGACCGTGCTCATAATGCTGTTATTGAATGCTTTATGCTTAATAAATCAAATGTGATTAATATGTATTGTGGCGAAATGTCTGTTTTCCGTGAGGGATTCTACAATCATATCAATCAAGATAGTAATTATGATCTCAAGGAAGGAGAGACTGCATTAGGAGATGAGATCAAGAAAAAGGTTATTAAGTCTTTGAGAGAGTTCATAAACCGTCCCAATGTATCCTTGAATATTTATTTTGAAAGGTTTGATCGTAAGTTCTTGAGAGATTTAATCGATCTTCGTGTTTTTAGTGATGGAGTAAGTTCCGAGAAGATACGTCTTTTTAAATTGGAAGATAATTTATTCTTGAAAAGCGATATGGCGCATGTCTCATATACGGATACCAACATTGTTAGAATGGAAAGAAATCCGCAGACGCACGAAGCTACATGTGCGATAAATCCACCTGAAGAGATTTTGAGCAAGGTAAAAGCTACTTTTAAGTCGATGTCGTTGGTAGGTGAGGAGATCAAGTTGAATTAGTAGAAGGTTGGTATGCTGTTTCTTGGAGGAAGCCAGACATTTATTGGTATATTGGCATCATTGATTGTATTATGTGTCATTTTGGACAAAAGTAATTTTATACATAGTATTCTTGATGAGATAGGAAAACGTATTGATGAAGAGATCAAATCTTTGGATAAAGCAGTGGGGTTCGATGTGATCAACGATGTGCCGGCAAACTCTGATTATAAACTATTGCAGCGCTATATAAATGAATTGCGTGTAGAGGCGAAAACAAGACCAGAATGCAAGCAGTTGCTAATTAGTGCTATGGCTATGGATATGAAACTTCAAGCTACGTTCGATCAACTTAAATCCGGATATTCCTCTAAATTCTTGAAGCCAGCTCATGACTTGATAGAGAAAATTCAAAGGTCAAAAGAACAGGTTATAGCTCCGTTATATGCGCTTTTGTTCTGCTTAACAGTTTTTATTTGTGATGAGATTGTTGTGGGAGTTGCGGGAACGAGCGATTTTGTTGTTTCCTTTTTGACTATCTTTGTGGCTTTCTCGGGTATTTTCTGGTTGATGATGTGGAAGATTTTCTTTAGAGATATACGGATAGAGACTGAAGAAGGTTCTTCTCAAAAAACGAAAGTGTTTGTTTCTAGGTGGATAAGGTGGAAATGGATGTGTTTCGCATTTCCTATGTTTTATGCGACTTGTTTGTTCTTGTCAACTTTTATCCCTATTATCTGGGCTAAATGTTTAATATCATTCACTATAGGAATACCTATATGTGTAATGGCATGGTTAAAAGCTAAGAGCCATTATGAGTTTGGCTTCTATACTTATGAATATGTTTTCAAGCACTTTGGGGGATTGTTTCTTATATCATTTCTTTTTGCTGTGGTAACGACCGGTGGGTGTGCGCTATCAGATGATGTATCTTCTGTTTGTTTTACTTATGAGGATTTTGTTGCGCTTAAAATCACTGTGATTTTGTTTGTCTTGATCAGCGGTCTGTTGTTCCCGTTTCTTATGCCTTATTATGGTTTTAAGCGTGTCTTGAACATTGTAAAAGATGAGGTGAAAAGCAGCAAACAATCTATGGAAAGAGAGCTTAGTAGTATAAAGGAAGAGTTAAAAGAGTTTTGTAAGGTCATTCCATAAACTTTAGGGTAGTAGTCTTCGTACTGTTTGATGGATTTCCATCTTGATTTTTTCCTTAATAATCAATTGTAATTAAAGAATATATCATATATTTGCCTAGCTAGTAATTAAGACAGAAAAGCAAAAGGTAAAAGCGTAGGTTTTTATCTACTTATTCTTTCTTTGTTGGTAGTAAAACAATGATAAAATAGAAAACGTATGGATTATTATAGGCTAAAATATTTTTAATACGTATATTTGCGACAATAAAAGGCTTTTAAGTTAGAAGCCTATATATGTTGCGTGTGATATTTGTGCGAGTTGACAGAATCCGCTAAATTTTTCAACTTTAGAGAAGCACAAAGAAGGCCCCGCAACCCTTTACCGAATATACGTGTTATCTATACTGTTAAAGTATGGATAAGATTATTGTATATAGATAAAGGGGGCGTGCGGCTGACTTTACTCTAATGTGGGTTTTTAGCGGAACCTTTGTCAACGTAATGTTCAGCCAATCGCCCTTTCTTTATTTTATAATGAAAGGCCAGCTCTTCAATATAACGCCAAATAACGCCCTTTTTAAAGATAAATAGTATAAGTTTTACTTTAATCAAATAGTTATGCCTGAGTTTATTACTATTGAAGAAGCCGCTCGTATCACCGGCTTTCCATCTCAAGAAATCCAGCAATGGGCGATATCTAAAAAAATAACATCTTACGTCGTGAAGCAAGGTGTTCGCCTAGTCGATCTGACCAATTTGCGTGAATTCATTTCCCATATCGAGCGTATGGGAATACAAAAGCTATACCTGCAACTTATCATCCAAGACAAGGAAGAAGAGATAAACGAGATCATCTCCCAATTCGATGATTACCTTTTCTGCCTGCGATCCCTTAAAAACATCTCTCCCCTACTTAAACTCATTATCGCCGAACTATCAACATTCATACACGACAAGAAAGACCGACTTATCTTTACGGAAATAACTTCCGGAGCCAAGATAGAAGACGTAGCTAAACGTTGTGGTATATCCTACGACGGAATCTGTCGCCGATATAAGGTCATATCGCTCCGCTTGCAAGAAAACATGGGCTTCCTGACCGAATACAAGAAAACAATCACGAACCAAGACCTTGAGATAGAACGTCTGTGGATAGAGAACAGGAACATGGAATACGAATTGAGAAGATTATATAAAAAGGCGCTCCAAAACGGTCTATGTATCGAATCTCCCCGATCACTTACCCCCGTTCCCTTAAATGCCGCGAAACGGATATGCCAACCCATTACCCGTCTCACCTTAGCGCCTTATATCCGTAAATGCCTTACAACCTTGAAAATAGAAACCATAGAAGATATTCTACGTTACGCCCTCAAAAACGGACTCGACTCTTTATTAGACCTTCCCGGCTTTGGCGCTCTTGGTTTGGCCCAACTGAAATTCCAACTCGAAAAGCATAAGATAATCGATAAAACCGGACATTCCGACCTTTATCAATATATCATTTGCGAAGCGGATAATTAGTGAGGACATTCTTTGTCCTCAAGTAGAATTTAACTAGATTTCAAGGATACTCATACTGTATTTACATTTTTTTGTATATTTGCGATATGTAATGATGCTTGTTTATATTTGGATATTTATTAGTAACCTTGTACTTGGTTCTGATGAGACCATGTCTTGTTTATAATATAAATATCTAAATAACAACCATCTAGTTCGTTTTTTCTTTAGTTCTCCACTACCATCGGTAATTTTACTATTTAGTTATCCGCTGATTATCTTTATCTTATCATTCATATCATCTACACTAACCGACATAGTTTCATCAGAACTCATGTATATGAAAACTGCAAATATGCAGAAAGGAGATAAGATTTGTATGGCGTGGATATGTAATATATATGTAATATGAAAGTGGATGGACATTTGCTTATAGATCTGAAGAATGGAGATGAAAAGGCTTTTGAGACTCTATTCTGGAAATATAATGAGCATGTATATCATTTTATTTACTCATTACTATATGAAAAATCTATGGCAGAGGACTTGACCCAAAACGTTTTTCTTAAGATTTGGGAGAAGCATGAGACGATAGATGTGGAGCAAAACTTTGACGCCTATCTATTCACCATCGCCCGTAACTTAGTTTATAAAGAGACAGAGAATCGGCTACTCTCCGAGAAACTGACGGAAAGCCTACAACGGCAACTATCAGATGCCGATTCTCTTACGGAAGAACGAATCGACGCAGAGTCTTTACGGGAATATATTAATAGCTTGATAGAAGAATTACCGCCATCACGTCGGGAGATATTCCGTTTGAGCCGTCATGAACATTTATCATATAGAGAAATAGCGGAACGCCTCTCTATCTCAGAAAAGACTGTGGAGACACAGGTAAACAGGGCTTTACGTTTTTTGCGAGATCGGCTGTCTTCCAATTGTCTATTGGCTGCACTATTATTGTTTTTAATTAATGAATGTTAAATCTTGATCTTTTCAAATAACTTGTAGGGGGATGCCTTCTCTCGAGGATATACTATATATACGATGGCAAAAAATAATAGATATATTGATTTGTTGGACCGCTTTATGAGTGGCAGTACTTCACCGGAAGAAGAAAAAGAGCTTCTGGGGTGGTTTATGAATGTTCGTTCGAAAGATGAGATATTCTCATTTTATAAGCGGAAATGGGAAGATGTGTCCGGTAGAGAATTATCGGCGGAGATACAAGGACGGATGTTCCTCCAAATCAAGAACCGGATGAAAACGCCTGAAAGAAGATCCTTCGGGAAGTGGTGGTCGTATGCGGCTGTTATTCTTTTATGTGTGAGTCTGGGAATCGGATCTCATTTATATACACGTGGTGTAGGTGGGAATCAACAGGAATATATCGTATCGGCGGAAAAGGGGCAACGTGCTAGTTTGGTCCTGCCGGATGGAACGAAAGTTTGGCTAAACTCGCATACTCGTGTTACGTACGATGGAGATTACGGGAAGGATGAAAGAGCAGTCTTCCTGTCTGGTGAGGCCTATTTTGAGGTCGCTAAAGATAAGAAGCACCGCTTTGTCGTAAAGGCAGGAGACTTGGAGCTGGAAGCTTTGGGTACGGCGTTTAATGTCAAGGCATATGATGAGGATAAAGAATTAACGGCGACCCTATTTGAAGGAAGCATCCGGGCTGTTGCGGGAAATGAAATGGCGGTTTTATCTCCAGATCAGCATGTGCGTTTCAATAAGGCCAGTAGGAGGCTGTTGGTAGAAAGACCTACCAATTCGTCGTATGCCCGGATGTGGAGAAATGATGAGTTGGCTTTTGAGAGTGAGACTTTAGAGGATATAGCCGTATTGTTGAATCGGATGTATAACGTACAAGTCAATTTTGATTCGGAGCGGATAAAACGTTATCGCTTTTCTGGGGTTATAAAGAATAATAGCTTGGATAACATCTTTGAGATTATAAGTCTTACCGCTCCAATTTTATACGGATCGGAAGGCGATACGATAACACTGAGAGAGAAATGAGATAAGTTTTAGTTAACCTTAAAATGATGATGCCTATGATATAAAGAAAGAATAATAAAGGGACAGTTCCTTTAGGGTAAAGACCTGTCCCCCCAATGTATTGTTTTTATAAGTATAAAATCATGACATATAAAGTTTAAAAGGATAAGACAACTGGCGGGTTGCCTCTATCTATCAGATTATTGCCATGTATTTTATCTTGTAAAGTTACCTTTTATTATTTATATACTATATAAAAAACACTTAAAAATGAGTAACATCAAGCAAATTCTTTTACGAGCGATCCTATGTTCATTTGCGTTGGCCTCTTCTGGTTTATCCGCAATGGCTCAAATTACGCTTACTCTTAAGAACCAAACGATGCGTGAGGTGATTAAGGAAATAGAAAAGGTAAGCGACTACCGATTTTTTTATAATGATGATCTACCCGGGTTGAGTACCCGTATATCAGTGGATGTCAAGAATGCCAGTATACAAAATATCTTAGAACAGATCTCTAGGCAAACACCCATTACTTATGTCTTAAAAGATAATAGCCAGATTGTCTTGTCTTCTAAAAATACATCTGTTACCCAACAACAGAAACGAGTGATTACCGGTACTATCATGGATCAGAACGGGGAACCGGTGATTGGTGCGAACGTGGTTGAAAGGGGTACGACGAATGGTACGATAACAGATTTGGATGGTCATTATTCATTGGAAGTCTCCTCTCCGCAGGCAACCTTGCAAATATCCTATATTGGTTATAATACATTAGACGTGGCGATTGCTGGACAATCTGTGTTGAACGCCTCTTTACGGGAAGATACTCAAAAGCTGGATGAGGTCGTAGTTGTAGGATATGGTGTACAAAAGCGTGCGTCCGTGACTGGTTCCGTAGCTTCGTTGCAGACGAAAGATATTGTTTCTGTCAAGACTCCGAATGTGACGAATGCTTTGGCTGGTAAGTTACCCGGGCTACGGGCGGTACAGAGAAGTGGTGCTCCCGGTGATGATGCGGCTAGTATCGATATCCGTGGCTTTGGAAGCGCATTGGTGATTGTAGATGGTGTGGAGCGTGATTTTACTCAGATCGATGCAAATGATATAGAGTCGATTAGTATCTTGAAAGATGCTTCTGCCGCTGTCTATGGTTTTAAGGGGGCGAATGGCGTTATTTTAGTAACAACCAAGAAGGGAGAGATCAGCAAACCAAAAATTTCATATAATGGTTATTATGGCCTCCAACAGGTGACTCGGTTCCCTGAATTATACAATGCGTATCAATATGCGACCTTGTGGAATGAGGCGCAGATGAATATTGGAGTACAGGCTCCTTATTCTGAAGAAGAGATTGAAAAATATAGGACGGGTACAGATCCCGCTTATCCTAGTACGAACTGGTGGAAAGAGATAACTCGGAAATCGGCTCCTCAAATGTATCATAACTTGAATGTTTCCGGAGGAACGGAGAAGGTTAAATATTATTTTTCTTTAGGCTATACAAGTCAAGACGGTATTTGGGTTTCGGGAGACCAAAACTATCGTAAATATAATGTACGCTCTAATGTTAATGCGGAGATCACGAAAGGCTTAACGGTAGGTTTACAACTTAGTGGTCGTTTGGATACTCGGAATAAACCATATGACCAAAATGTCTTCAAAGATGTATATTTGTCTAGCCCGTTAAAAACAGTATATGCTAATAATACGCCTCCTTATTACAATACCGCAGGTAATGAGCCTAATCCGATGCAGGTAATTAACGCTAGTGAAGTTGGATACGATAAGCGAGACCGTCGGGAGTTTAATGGAGCATTGACTATCAATTGGGATCTACCTTGGGTAAAAGGCTTATCGGTAAAGGCATTGCTATCATACGATTATAATAATCTGTTTGAGAAGAAATGGTTCAAGGAATACTATGAATACCAGTATGATGCGATAAATGAAACTTATAATAAAATAACACGACATGCGCTTTCTACGTTGGACGAGAAGAATGAGAATTCTTTTATGCCTAACCAGCAATACTCTGTCAATTATCATAATACATTCGGTAAACATGATGTCGGCGCTTTGTTATTGTGGGAAATGAGGAATTATCGCAAGGACTGGTTTTCTGCCTATCGTCAATTTTACATCAGTGCTCTTGACCAAATGAATGCGGGTGATAATACGAATAAGAGTAATGATGGAAATGCGGAAGTTTCTGCTCATGAAGGTTTGGTGGGGCGTGTGAATTATGCGTATGATAGTAAATATCTGGCTGAGGTAAGTTTTCGTTATGATGGTTCTTATAAGTTTGCGAGCGATAGTCGTTGGGGATTTTTCCCTGCTGTTTCTCTGGGATGGAGAGTTTCACAAGAGGCTTTCTTCAAGGAAAATGTATCGTTCATAGATAATTTAAAGATTCGTGGATCTTATGGAAAGGTGGGCGATGAAGGTGATTTTGCTGCTTTTCAGTATTTAAGTGGTTATAAGTATCCATCGGGTAATTATGTATTGGGCTCTGACGGACTTTCTAATGGTGCGGAAGATAAAGGATTGCCTAATCTTAATTTAACGTGGTATGAATCTACAACGGCCAATATCGGTTTTGAAGCATCTGTATTAAATGGCTTGATCTCTGCGGAGTTCGATTACTTTGAGCGTCGCCGTAAAGGATTATTAGCGAATCGTTTATTGACTTTGCCGACTTCATTTGGAAAGAGCTTACCACAAGAAAACCTAAATTCGGATAAAACAAGAGGTTTTGAGCTTGTACTTACACATCGTCATACGATAGGTAAGGTGTCTTATAGCGTAAGTGCGAACTTTACGACTACCCGCGAACTGAATCGGTATGTAGAACGTGCTGTTTCCGGTAATATGTATGAGAATTGGAGGAATAACACGAATGATCGATATAAAAGTATCACTTGGGGATATGAGGCATTAGGACAGTTCCAGAGTTTTGAGGAGATACTGAATGCGCCTATCCAAGACGGTAATGGCAACAAGTCTTTATTGCCCGGAGATATTAAATACGCTGATATCAATGAGGATGGAATTATTGATGATAAAGATAAGAAACCTGTTGGGCATAGCGATACACCGAGTATGTATTATGGATTGAATTTATCGGTAAACTGGAATGGCTTTGATTTTACCGCATTTTTCCAAGGTGCCGCTGGACATGAGGTGAAAGTGTTTGAGACATTCTTAGACCCGTTTATTCAACAGGGATTAGGTAATGGTGTGGTCTTCTGGGAAGACCGTTGGCATAGAGAAAATCCCTCGGATGTAAATAGCGCATGGATTTCAGGTGAGATGCCGGCTGTACGCCCTACTGGTTTTAGTTTGAATAATGAGACTAGTACATGGAGCTTATTGAAGGCGAATTATCTACGATTAAAAACAATAGAGTTAGGTTATACTTTACCGAAGACTTGGTTAGCGAAAGCCGGATTGGAGAATGTCAGGATTTATGTGAATAGTTATAATCCTTTGACTATAACTAGAGGTGGAATGATGAAGTACATGGATCCGGAGAACTCACAGACGAATTTACAATATTACCCGCAAATGAAGTCTTATAATTTTGGTATTAATTTAACATTCTAATAGTGGAACTTTTATGAATACGATAAAATATTTTAATAGTTTGATTTGTGGCATTGCGTTTCTTTCCTTCACGAGTTGTGATTATTTGGATAAAGAACCGTTTGATTTGATCACGCCGGACCAAGTTTGGGAAGATCCTAAATTGATTAATGGTGTATTGGTGAACTTGTATGATAAGATGCAATTGGAAGATTTTAATTATAGACATTATGCCGATTATCAATTAGTGAACTTGACAACGATGTCGGATGAGGCGCAAGGCTCTTTCCAAAAAGATCCGGTATTTGATAATGGTAATGCGACTTATGCCTATGCTGATGATCTGTTTGGCACCTTTGCGGACCCATATAAAGGCATTCGTAATTGTAATGATTTCCTTGCTCAGCTGAAAGAAGCATTGTTGGATGAGGCAGAAAAGGCCTCTTTGGAAGCCGAGGTTCGTTTTATCCGTGCTTGGCATTATTTTACGTTGGTAAAACGCTATGGTGGAGTTCCTATAATAATGGAGCCTCAAGAATATAATGGGGCGGATCAATTAGAATCTTTGCAACTACCTCGTTCAAAAGAGGAAGAGGTGTATAACTTTATTATCGACGAGTGTAATGCTATCGCAGAAAACTTACCATTACAACGGGATGCTTCCGGAAAGTATAGAGCCGATAAAGGGGCTGCTCTGGCTCTTTGTTCTCGTGCCGCTTTATATGCCGGATCTATCGCTAAATATGGTACGGTTCAATTGGATGGTATCGTGGGGATTCCTACCGAGAAGGCGAATCACTTTTATCAAATAGCATATGATGCTTCTAAAAAAGTTATGGACTTGGGAGTTTATGCTTTATATCTGAAAAAACCGGATGATCGAGCTCAGAACTATTGTGATATGTTTTTGAAAGGTAATGGTGATAACGGTGAATATATTTTCCAAAAGCAATATAATGTGGCTGGAGGAAAAGGACATGACTTTGATAAACGTAACGCTCCTTTTTCGTTCCGTGCCGGAGGCTGGGGCTGTGGTGCGGCTCCTACGCTCGAAATGGTTGAGGAATATGAATATTTAGATGGTTCGGAGGGTACCTTGGTATTAACCAATCCGGATGGCTCGGCACGTGCTTTCGATGATCCGATGGAGTTATTTGCTAATAAAGATCCGAGATTGTTCGCCTCTGTTTATTTGCCGGGTTCTCCTTGTAAGGGTGATATCGTAGAATGGAGAAGAGGTATCATTAATTCGAATGGCGAAAAGATTCAAGCGACCAAGCAACCAGATGCGGTAGAAAACTATGTGGATCCATCTACCGGGATTACGTATAATGTATCAGGTAAGGATGGTGGAGCAGATGCGGGTGACCCTTCTAAAACGGGTTTCTATCAGAAAAAGTTCTGGGATGAGACATTGACAGACCTAAATATGGGTAAGTCGGAGACTCCTAGACCGGTCTTCCGTTTGGCCGAGATGTATTTGAATCTAGCGGAGGCTGCCGTAGAGATGGGAGGAAAGGAGCAAGAGGCTTTGAATGCTATCAACGCTATTCGTGAACGTGCGGGAATTGCTAAACAGACATCCATCGATATCCAAAAAGTACGTCACGAGCGTAAGGTTGAGTTGGCATTTGAGGGGCATCGTTATTGGGATATGCGTCGTTGGCGAATTGCTCATTTGGATGTAGCGCAGGGAGGCTTGAATGGTTTCCGAGGTTCCGCCCTTTATCCATGGCTGGATACTCGCACTCAAAAGTATGTATTTGAACGTGGAAATAAGCCTCCGAAACAGGTGCGTTTATTTTTGGAAAAGAATTATTATGTGAAGATCGGATCGGATGACATGAACTCGAATCCGAAATTGGTACAGAATCCCGGTTATACAAATTAATTTAAAATGTATTAGAGTTATGAGACTTATAAATATATGCTTTTTATCATTGATGTCTTTATGCCTGATGAGCTCTTGTGTAAATGAGTTGGATAATTATGACGCTCCGGATGGAGGGGTTTATGGTACGATATTAGATGCTGAGACAAATCAGCCTGTTCCTCTGCCGGTACAGGGCTCTACAGGTGTGATTATAAAGTTGATGGAACAAGGTACGGGGGCTACTAAAACAGTGGATTTCTATGCGAAACAAGATGGTACCTTTAATAATTCTCGTATATTTAATTGCGATTACTTGATTACGGTAGAAGGACCTTTCGTAACTTCGGAAGAGGTCCGGGCAACCGTGGAAGGACAAACAGAAGTAAATATCCCAGTGATTCCGTATGCAAGGATTGAAGCCTCGGCTTCTGTTTCCGGGAAAAAAGTTTCTATCAATTATCAAGTGAGCAAGACCCGGTCTTCATATACAACGGATGAGGTATATGGGTATTGGAACTTTGCTCCGGGTGTAGATGATGGTGGAGCGAACCAAGCGGGGAAAGTTACAGTGAATGAATTGTCTGGAACGATTACATTTGACTTGGTAGCTGATCAAACATTCTTAGATAATGAGTATAAAGTTAAAGCGAATGGTAATAAGATCTATGTCCGTATAGGAGCGAAAACAGAAGGGGTAATTAATTACTCTCAGATAATGGAAGTGATTTTATAGTTAATTTGTAAATTAAAATAGTATATATGAATTATTTAAATCTAATACCTGTATCGTTCTTATGTGTTTGCTTGTTGGCATGTGGCAATAAGGCGAAACAGGTACCGACAGAGGTGATCGCTAACAACACAAATAATCTTCCCGTATGGGCTTTGGGGGATTTTGTACGTCCGGAAGGGATGAATCCTGTGATTACTCCGAATCCGGAAAGTAAGTTTGATTGTCCGATGCGTAAGGCTCCGGTAGGATGGGAAGAGAGTGATACGTTCAATCCTGCGGCAGTGGTAAAAGACGGGAAGATTTGTGTTTTGTATCGTGCGGAAGATAATTCAGCCACGGGTATCGGAAAACGTACCTCTCGGATCGGATTGGCAGAGAGTGTAGATGGGGTTACGATGGAACGGCATGCTACTCCTGTAATGTTTCCCGCCGAGGATAATATGAAAGAATTTGAATGGCAAGGAGGCTGTGAGGACCCTCGTGTAGCGGTTACGGAGGATGGGCTTTATGTTATGATGTATACCGCATGGAATCGGGATGTTCCTCGTTTGTCTGTCGCTACTTCCCGTGATTTATTGACGTGGGAGAAGCATGGCCCGGCTTTTGCGAAAGCTTATGATGGACGTTTTAAGGATATGGCATGTAAGTCCGGCTCTATCGTAACAAAAGTGGTGGATGGTAAACAAGTTATAACGAAAGTAAATGGTAAATACTTGATGTATTGGGGGGAACAGATGGTTGCGGCTGCGACCTCTGACGATCTGATAACTTGGACTCCGGTATTAAATGATCAGAATGAATTGTTGGGCTTAATTTATCCTCGTGATAATTATTTTGATAGTGCCTTGACAGAGTGCGGACCTCCTGCTATCATGACTGATAAAGGGATCTTATTACTTTATAACGGTAAGAACCAAAAGGATGATAGGAGAGATCCTCGTTTTAACGCAGGTACTTACAGTGCGGGGCAAGTATTGTTTGATTTGAACGATCCTTATAAAGCGATCGCTCGTTTGGATGTTCCATTTTTCCAACCTATGGCTGATTTCGAGAAGAGTGGTCAGTATGTAGATGGTACTGTATTTATTGAAGGGTTGGTATTCTTTAAAGATAAATGGTACTTGTATTATGGTTGTGCGGATTCTAAAGTTGGGGTAGCTATTTATACCCCAACCTTGTAATGCCTAAAAGCAGGATGTATGTGGTTCTATAATAGATTGTTTGTATGTGTATTTATTATGTCTTTTTGTGGCTTAGTGAATGCTCAGATCGATACTTCGGTCTATAAAGATTGGATGATTGGCCCTTTCGAGAAAGAACCGGAAGGGATCAATCCGATACTCGGCCCGAACTTTGATAGTAAATTCTATTGCCCTTTAGAAAGAAAAGAGGTTAGATGGGAATCGAGGGCTATCATTGGCGGAGCTGTGGTTGTGAAGGATAATCAGATCTTTATGATTTATCAAGGTGAAGATGATAGCAGGGGATATAATCTTCATACTCATGGTAGCCCGGGCATAATGAGACTTGGGCTGGCGGTTAGTTCTGATGGGATAAATTTTACACGGCGATCTCCTGTACTATATCCTCAAGATGATTTATTTTTGGATAAAGAGCGGGGAGGAGGCTGCGAGATTCCCCGTTTGGTGGAATCTCCCGATGGAGGCTATGTTCTGTTGTATGATGGTTGGAACCAGTCGGTTGCCAGACTAATGGTTGCGACCTCTAAGGATTTAGTAAACTGGAAGAAGGAGGGTTCGCCTTTCTCTAAATATCATGGGGAGAAGTATGTTGGCTTATGGTCTAAATCGGCTGCTATCATTACGGAATTAAAGAATGGAAGATTAGTCGCCGCAAAGATAAATGGTAAATATTGGATGTATTGGGGTGAAGAAGGCTTGTATATTGCGACCTCGGATAATTTGCGGGATTGGAAGATGTTGGAAAATCCGGATGGATCTCCTAAAGTCTTATTGCCTAAACGTGTAGGAAAATTTGATGATCGCGTGATAGAAGGTGGGTATGCACTTAAGACGGAAAAGGGAATTGTCGTTTTTTACAATACGTTCCGTTTCCGACAAGAAGGGGAGACAGGAGAGCCTGTTCTTGCCTCGGGATTAGGACAAGCTCTAGTTGATCCAAATGATCCAAAGGTATTATTGGACCGTTCGGAAAATGCTTTTCTGAAACCAGATTGGGAGTATGAGATACAAGGTGCTGTAAATAACGTAGTGTTTATGACTGGGCTTGTTTATTTTAAAGGGAAATATTTTCTTTATCATAATGGTGGCGATCGTATGTTGTGTGTTGCGATCTCTAGAAGTAATGATTCGGCCCTTCAAGTCTCCGGAGATCCGATCGAATAATTGATGATTCCCCAGATAAAGTTTTTAAAGTTTCGAAAGCACGTATGTTCTCAAAAGAGCATACGTGTTTTTTTTATGAAAAATGTATCTAGTGTTGCTAAATAAACGATAAATTCACTAATTTTGTACCATTAGATCTTAAGAAAAGACATAGTCTATCCATATAGTTTATTTTTTTAAAGGTTGCTTGCTGACTTAGTTCCGGGAAGACTATGGTTCTTTATGATACATAAATCATTTTCCCGTACACTATTATAATCCTATTTTTTCTTTCTAATCTTTTTACTAGATCAATCATATTCTATCCGGATTCCGGTTATCTATTGATCTAGCAGGCTTTATGTCCTAAATTCTTTCTATTGAAAATCATAGTCTTCCCGGAACTCGTTTGTCTTGTTTTTTTATTTAAGATGAGAGAATGTAAATAGAGTAGTTAACCTTAAAAAAAGAGAAGCCTATGTAAATATGCGGAATGAATGTAAAAAGAGAAGAAGGCGGTATGCCTACCTGTCTTCATTTGTTATCTAGTTAAAATCTATACATTATAAAAAACGTTTTAAAATGAGTAATATCAAGCATTTTTTCTTCAAGGCTTTGTTTTGCGCATCATTATTCCCGAGCGTAAATACTCCAATGGCCTTGTGTGCGAATAGTCATGATATAGAGGCTTTGCCGGAACCACAGCAACAAAGAAAAGTGACCGGTGTAGTTACAGATTTGAAAGGCGAACCTATCATCGGCGCCAATGTGGTAGTGAAAGGTTCTACGAATGGAACGATCACGGACATTGATGGTAATTTCTCCATCGAGGTAACTCCGAATTCGATACTTCAAATCTCTTATATTGGTTACGTAGCTCAAGAGGTACCGGTAGGAAATAAGAATAATCTGGTCATTTCTATTCATGAGGATACCCAAAAATTAGATGAGGTCGTGGTTGTAGGTTATGGTACTCAAAAGAAAGTAAACTTAACGGGTGCCGTGGAACAAGTGACGAGCGAGGTTTTTGAGAACCGTTCCGTATCGAACGCTACCCAGATGTTACAAGGTTCTATCCCGAACTTGAATATTCAATTGACGGATGGTAAGCCGACCCGTACGGCTAGTTATAACGTGCGTGGTACGACCTCTATTGGTCAAGGTGGGGATGCCTTGGTTTTGATTGACGGTGTTGAGGGGGATCCGTCTATGTTGAATCCAAATGATATCGCTAGCGTGTCTGTATTGAAGGATGCGGCCTCTGCCGCTATTTATGGTGCCCGGGGTACGTTTGGCGTGGTATTGATTACGACAAAAGAACCGGCTAAAGATAAGACCTCTATTACGTATACGGGTAATTTCTCGCTACAACGTCCGGCTACGGTTCCCGATGTGGTGACGGATGGATATATGTATGCCGAACGTTTCTATGAGGCTTATCACGCATGGAACAATTATTCGGCGGACCCGAAGAATATTAATAAGACCCAAGACTTCTCTCTTGGTTGGTTGGAAGATTTCAGGTTACGGAAAGAACAAGGTCTTACCTCGGAAGTAGAGAAAGATGCCAACGGTAAGTATGTTTATTACGGAAATGAGGATTATTACGACGCTTTGTATAAAAAGAACACGTTTGCGCAGGATCATAATTTATCCTTGACCGGGAGCAATGGTAAATTGAATTATTATATTTCCGGACGTTTCTACGGTTATGATGGTTTGTTCCGTTATAATACGGACGATTACAAAACGATGAACTTACGTGCGAAGGGTTCTATCCAACTGTTCGATTGGTTGAAAGTAGAGAATAACATGGAATTCTCGAATATGGATTATCATAACCCGATGAATGTGGGTGAAGGTGGTTCGATTTGGCGTAATATATCGGATGAGGGACATCCTTGCCAGCCCATTTTCAATCCGGATGGAAGCCTGTCTTTTGCGGCCGCTTATACGATAGGTGATTTCATATATGGAAAGAACGGTATTGATACGAATAATAAGGTATTACGGAATACGACTAGCTTTACGACATCATTCTTAAACAATAAGTTGCATGTAAGAGGTGATTTTACATTTAGGAATACGGATAATAATAAGACGCAACGCCGTGTCCCGGTTCCTTATAGCAAGGTAGAAGGTGAGAGTTTGCTGTTGAGCGAGAAATACAATGATTTAAAAGAAACGACTGGTAAGACTGATTATATCGCCACTAATATTTATGCAGATTATGAGGATACGTTTGCGGAGGTGCATTATCTTAAAGGTATGATCGGTTATAATTATGAGCAGTCTCAATATAAGAACCTAGAGGTTCAGCGGAATGGCTTATTATTTGATGATACGGATAACATCAATTTGGCGTTGGGTGACGCTATCACTACATCCGGTAAATATAATCGTTGGCGGGTTGCTGGTGGTTTCTTCCGTTTGAATTATGCGTTTAAGGATCGTTATCTGTTGGAGGTGAACGGCCGTTATGATGGTTCCTCGAAATTCCCGACAGATCAGCAATGGGCATTCTTCCCATCTGTATCGGCGGGTTGGAGAATCTCGGAGGAGCCGTTCTGGCGGGTGAATGAACAAATCTTCTCGGATATGAAAGTCAGGGCTTCTTATGGTTCACTGGGTAATGGTAATGTTGACCCGTATAGTTTCCTTGAGCTTTTAAGCATCAAGACTTCCGATCGGGTATTGAATGGAGCGTTGAATAAGTATACCAGCGCACCTGCCGTTATGCCAAGCGGACTTACTTGGGAGACCGCTACGACAACTGACGTAGGACTTGACTTTGGTATGTTGAACAGTCGTTTCCGTTTCTCCGGCGATTACTACATCCGTAAGACTACGGATATGTACACGGTCGGTAAGACGCTCCCAGAGATTTTCGGTGCCGCTTCCCCAAAAGGTAACTATGCGGATATGACAACGAAAGGCTGGGAAATCACATTGACTTGGCGTGATCATTTTGAGCTGGCTAGCAAACCGTTTAATTATGAGATCAAGGGTACTCTGTCTGATTATATTTCAACCATAGATCGTTATAATAATGAGAATAAGTATCTGGATGATTACTATGAGGGTATGCGTGTCGGTGAGATTTGGGGATACGAGACCGAGGGCTTATTTAAAGACCAAGCGGATATCGATAATCATGCTACCCAGAAATTAATCAAGTCATCTTCCAAGAATATTTGGTATCCGGGAGACGTGAAGCTAAAGGATCAAGACGGGAACGGTGCGATCGATTATGGAACGAACCGGGTTGATGATCATGGGGATTTGAAGGTGATTGGTAATAGTTTACCCCGTTTCGCTTATAGTATTAACCTAAGCGGTGATTGGAATAATTTCTTTATATCGGCTTTCTTCCAAGGCGTGGGAAAGCAGGATTGGTATCCTAGCTCGGAATGTATTTTCTGGGGACAATATAATCGTCCGTATAATAATCTACCGACATGGCATGTCGATAATTATTGGACTGAGGATAATCAAGGCGCTTATTTGCCTCGTTATGCGGGTTATAATACCTCTATTAGAGATACGAAACAGACTCGTTACTTGCAGAATGTGGCTTATATCCGTTTGAAAAATCTGCAATTTGGTTATACATTACCCAAGCAATGGATCTCGAAGATCATGCTTCAAAATGCCCGGGTTTATATCTCGGCGGAGAATTTGTGGTGCTGGTCTCCCTTGTATAAACATACCCGTGATTTGGATGTGACAAATATCTATGGTTCGGACCCGGACTTGACGGATGCGGATATGAAGTCTGGCTTGAACGGGAAACGAGGTAGTGGTGATGGTAATAGTTATCCTCAAATGCGAAGCGTAAGCTTAGGTGTATCAGTAACTTTTTAAATCTTGAGACATGAAAAAACTAGTATATTCTTTTATATCGGCTTGCTTGTTATTGGGTGCTTGTTCGATGGATGAGTCTCCAAAATCGGAAATAGACAAGGAATCTATATTTAATAATGAGAAAGGACTTCAGACATATTCTTATTCCTTTTATGATATTTTGCCTTCTATCAGTAATGGGTATAAGAAAGATGCGATGTGTGATTATGGTGCGGTAACAAGTTTCGATTCTTTTTTGAGAGATGGGGCTTATTCGGCTGAGGTCGCTACGGGCTGGTCTTCCGATGATTGGAAAAACTTACGTAATTTGAATTATTTCATTGAGAATTGCGTGAGTGATCAGCTAGATGAGTCCGTACGTGATAATTATATCGGATTGGCCCGCTTTTTCCGTGCTTATTTCTATTATGAGAAAGTACTCCGTTTTGGAGATGTGCCTTGGGTAGATAAATCGTTGAGTATTGATGACGAGAAGCTGTATGATGAGCGTGATCCCAGAACATTCGTGATGGACAAAGTTTTGGAAGACTTGGATTTTGCGTGCGAACATATTACTCGTACGAGTGATGGTACGGGATCTTTGGTGACGAAGTGGGTGGCTTACGCTTTGAAATCCCGTATTTGCCTGTTTGAAGGTTCTTTCCGTAAGTATCATACGGAATTGGGATTGGCCGATACAGCGAATAAGTGGTTCCAAGAGGCTGTTAACGCTGCTGAAACCGTGATGGCAGAATCTGGTCATTCTTTATATACAGGTGCGGGAACAGATGGTTCGATGCGTGCTATATTCATTAGTGATACGCCGATCACGAGCGAAGTAATGCTTGCTAGCTGTTGTGACGTAACTCTAGGTAAACTAGGTGATGCGAATTGGTGGTGGACATCGGGTACCTACGGCTCTCGTTTTAGCATGACTCGTACGTTTGTCAACACATTTTTGAGTATCGATGGAACTCCATTTACGGATCGTCCGGGATATGAGACAATGTTGTTCTATGATGAATGCCAAGATCGTGATATGCGTTTAGCGCAAACGATTCGTACTCCGGGTTATCAGAGAGATGGGGAACCTGCCGCTCCGAATTTCAATGGTTATACATTTACCGGCTATCAGCCGATTAAGTATACGTTGGATGCTACTCATTATGACGCTGGGGCCTTGAATACAAACGCTATACCTCTTTTCCGTTATGCGGAGGTGCTGTTGAATTATGCGGAGGCCAAAGCGGAATTGGGTACATTGAGTGATCAGGATTGGAGCAAGACAGTTGGAGCTTTACGTGCCCGCGCCGGTATTACGGGAGGATTAAATGCAAAGCCGGTGAAGGTGGATACTTATCTTCAGAATACTTATTTCCCTAATATCTCAGATCCCGTCTTATTGGAAATCCGCAGGGAACGTTCTATTGAACTTGCTTTGGAGGGATTCCGTTTCTCGGATATCAAGCGTTGGAAGTTAGGTAAATTGATGACTATGCGTTGGACGGGTATTTATGTCCCGAAATTGAATGAACCGATGGATCTTGACCATGACGGAACAATGGATGTCGTGTTCTATATCGGTAGTAAACCGGAGAATTTACCGGCTAGTTGTACGCCGATATCAGTAGGGGATGATACCCAACAAGGGTTGACACAGGGTACATATGGAAACCTCACTTGGTCTGATAACGATCCTAGGATCTGGTATGATGATGATCGTCAATATTATTATCCGATTCCGGCGGCGGCAATTCAGAAAAATCCTAATTTGAAACAGAATCCGGGTTGGTAATTAAAATAAGAATAGTATGAGAAATCTAGTTATAGTATTTATTTCTTTATTTAGTTTCTGCTCCGGAATATTGGGGCAGCAGAAATGTCAGTTGAACGTAGGTAGTTTTAACCTGCGGTATGATAATGACGGAGATAAGGATGATTCTTGGACGCATCGGAAGGATATGGCCGTGTCGTTGGTACATTTTCATGATTTTGATGTCTTTGGGATTCAAGAAGGGTTGATTCACCAAGTGAAGGATTTAGTGAAAGATGGTACGTACACGTATGTCGGCGTAGGTCGGGATGACGGAAAAGAGGCAGGGGAACATGCCGCGGTCTTATTTAAGAAAGATCGGTTTAAATTATTGGATTCGGGAAATTACTGGTTGTCGGAGACACAGGATAAGCCTTCTTTTGGCTGGGATGCGCAATGCCGGAGGGTTTGTTCTTGGGCGAAGTTGAAGGATAAGGTTTCGGGAAAGGAATTTTATTTCTTTAGTGTGCATTTCGATCATATCGGTAAAGTGGCCCGTCATGAGTCTGCTTTGATTATGTTGGCTAATATTAAAAAGATAGCGGGGGATTCCCCTGCTATCTGTGTAGGTGATTTCAATGGTACGCCGGATTCTGAGCCTATACAAATATTGAAATCCGATGGTTTACTGTTGGATTCACGGGAAATCTCAAAAACACCACCCTATGGAACGGTAGGAACGACAAATCAATTTAATTTGAATGCTCCGATGAAGAATCGAATTGACTACATTTTCGTTACCAAGAATATTCACGTGAATAAATATGGTACGTTGAATGAGTTCCAATACGGTCATTACCCTTCAGACCATTTCCCGATTATGATTGAGGCTGAATTTTGAGTTTAAGGATTAGGATGTTAAAAATAATTATAAAGGTATGAAGAAGCTAATTTATTCTTTCTTATTTCTCCTTTGCTCCGTGTTTGCGTTGCAGGCGGAGTCTATGGTAGTTGCCACTTATAATTTGCGTAACGCGAATGCGGGTGACTCGACGAATGGTAATGGCTGGGGGCAACGGTATCCGTATATCGCCCAGTTGATTCAGTTTCACGGTTTTGATATTTTCGGAACTCAAGAAGGCAAGTATCAGCAATTGCAAGACCTTAAAAACGCGATGCCCGGTTATGATTATATCGGGGTAGGGCGTGATGATGGTAAACAAGCCGGGGAACACTCTGCCATATTTTATCGTAAGGAGAAGTTTGAGGTACTGGATCATGGGGACTTTTGGTTGTCTACGATAACCGATCGCCCTAATAAGGGATGGGATGCCGTTCTTCCCCGTATTTGCACATGGGGTAAATTTCGGGATAAACAAACCGGCTTTACTTTCTTGTTCTTTAACTTACATATGGACCATGTCGGTGTACAGGCTCGTGCGGAGAGCGCAAAACTCATTCTTGAGAAAGTGAAGGAATTTCCTGAGAGATTGCCGGCAATCCTAACGGGAGATTTTAACGTGGATCAACATAATGAATCTTATTTACTACTGGATAATTCCGGTATTATGCGGGATTCTTATCAGATAGCGGATTTCCGGTATGTGCCGAATGGGACATTCAATGGTTTCCATACGGATCGCAAGACGGATAGCCGTATCGACCATTTGTTCCTAACGAAAGAGTTTGATGTGAAAAAGTACGGAGTCTTGACGGATACGTATCGTTCGGAAGCAAAAGAAAGCGCTCAAAAGGAACAGGATGCGAACTTCCCTAAAGAAGTTTCCATGCAGAAGTATGTTGCTCGTACGCCATCTGATCATTTTCCTGTAATGGTTGTGGTAGAAGTAGAATAGAAAAACTTTAAGAAAAATAGAGGCGATCGCTAGAGGTCGCCTCCTATTCTGTAGAAATATTATAGAGGTTCTATTTACTCATTCTTTTTATAATAATTACCCATAAAAGAATTAATTGTATCAGAATAACAATTACCTGTTTCTTTGGATGTATGGGGTCTTGTTGGATCGATTCCTCCCTTAAACTGATCGAAATAAGTATATCTTATTTTCGTATAATCCGTAAATGCTTGTTCGGGAGAGGGATTAAAATGTCCATGCATAAAAAATTCCCAAGTATCGTCTACACCCGCATAATTCTTTTTGGCAAACCCTTCTATCGTTATATAATCCGAATTGTCTTGGGAGATAATGGTAGCGTAATGATGAGCGGTACTATCTTTCACTGTAAAATTCAACATGCTAGATTTACTTTGACTTTCGTATCGGCCAAACAGAGAGGCAACCATATCGCACCCTCTGGGCATTTTAACCTCTTCAGAGTGGGTTTGTTCGTAAAGAAATGCCTCTCTGGTACATAGACCTAAGGTATCAATTGAGATACGACTCTTTATTTGTCGTAATTTTGATATAAGGGAATCTATATTATTTACAGTCGGACCATACATCTCGTGGACATCATCCCTTTCACTATTATTATCAAAGACGGTAGGTATATAGGAAGAGGGCGACAAGGCTACTTCCAGATCAGACTTCAATGTGGTTAAATTTTCGATCAAGGTATCATAACTTCCAGTTACAGGCTTTTTACCTCTTTCTGGGTAGAGCCAAGAGGAAAGTTTGATGTGAATTTCTTTATACATTTCATAGACAGAAGTAAATTGACTCTGTTCGGCCGGCCATTTAAATTGCAACTGAACAAAGAACTTCCTTAAATTCTCACTGCTTTTTCTTATCTCGTTCACCTCTTGATAGAGCGAATTAAATTCTTCATTATATCCACCTGTAACATCATTAAGATTTGAAAAACTTGAAATTAACTTTTTACTCGAAAAATCATGTTCCTTTTTCCATTTCGGTTCTACCCGGATATACTCTTTTGTACGGTATGTTGAATTGAGTCTTGTAAATTGTCTTTTTTCCTTTGGCACAAACTCAATCATAGCACCTTCCTTTTGCATAATAGTATTAAAATCTAATACATACAATTCGTGATTTGGATATTCCAAGCCGCAAATAGCTTGGCCGGAATTGGAAATATTATAAATTTTCCCACCTTCCGTGAAGGTAGCATATCGTTGAATGGGTACAAAATTATTGACTGATGGTATTTTTAGCTCGTCTTTTATTTTAGTTCCTGGACTGTTATTATTTATTTGACATTGAATAGCCTTCCTCTCAAGCAACTTATCATGAGAAGACTGTAATATTTCACACAAAGATGCTTGCTTGGAATTACCAACATGACCAACAAGGGTATGCGGTGTTCTCTGTTTTCTTTCAGCATATGTTTTCATGACAACTTAGATTTTAAACTATTCGTAGATAAAATCGGAGATTGCGTTCTGTTTTTTTCCAAAAATAATAATTTTGCAGGAAAATAAATATTAAAATAACCAATCGAATAATAATTTTTCTACATTTGCGTTACAGGAGATTTGAGGAAAGACACGATTGATCCCTTGTAAAATATATTTCTGAGATCTATTACAACTGAGTCTCGGCAAGACTATGGTTTTGTTGATAAACCGTAAATCACTCAACCATATATATTTATAATCTATTCCTCCTTTTTATGAAATCTCAGATCTATCAACTAAGCATCTTTTTAAACCTCGATTACAAACTGATTCTGTTCGCTTTATATCTTCGTTCTTCTTTTTGTTAGCCATAGTCTTGCCGAAACTCATTTACCTGTAAAGACGATTGCGAATATTCATGATAATAAAGATTGTATGCAGGAAATTCATGCCGATAAGGTTTTAATGATAGCGATCGGAAATAATGATTATATCAGTTATAATAAACTGTTTGATCGTTATTACGGGCGTCTTTGTCAGTATGTGTATAGTCTATTGATGGATAGAAATGATGCGGAGGATGTTGTTCAAGAGCTTTTCTTGAATTTATGGAAAAATAGGGGGAGAATAGAGATAAAGGAAAATGTATCAGGATATTTATATCGGATGGCTAAACATCTGGCCTTGAACTTTATCCGATCAAAGGTGCAGACGGGAAGTTTATCAGAGAATCAAGACTTATTACTTCTATCCTATGAGGATAATCAACTGGAAACAGAAGAGTTTAGGATCGCTCTTTATGATTGTATAGACCATTTGCCGGATCGGAGCAGAGAAGTGTTACTTCTTCACAGGGTAAAAGGATTGAAGCAGAAAGAAATATCGGAGAAACTATCTATATCCGTGAAAACAATTAAAAATCAAATATGGATGTCTTTACAGAAGTTGAAGGAATGTCTGGAGATGAAGGAGGTATAAAATAATGAGAAAATTTTTAAGGTCTGTATAGGACCTTTTTTTATTTGCGGTGTCATTTAAACAAAGACTAGACTCATGGAGAAGAAAAAGCAAATAGGAGAACACATCGTTGACCATTTATCGGAGAGGATGAATGAAGAGATCGTGGATCCGGTTCTGGATGAATGGTTGGCTGAGGATGAGTCTAATCAAGAGGATTTTAAACGGTATAAAGAGATCTGGAAAGAAACAGGCTCTTATCTGGAGCAAGAAACTTTTAATGCTCAATACGCATGGGATAAGATCGATCGTATCAATAAGAAGAGAGATAATAAGCGGAAACGCTTGGTGAATATCGGATATATCATTTCAGGAGTGGCGGCTACTTTATTGCTTGTCCTCGGGTTTTCGAAAATGGGAGTATTTGATAAACAGCCGGAAATGCTGGTTCGAATGACCGCCGATTACGGAAGCCGATCGGAGGTCGTCTTGCCGGATGGTTCCGTTGTTAAGCTGAATTCAGGATCTGATATTACGTATTCCTATAACGCGAAGGAGAATATCAGGGAAGTGAATTTCCAAGGAGAGGGCTTTTTCGATGTCTCGAAGAACAAGATACCGTTCGTGATCAAGATGAACAATGGATTACGCTTAAAGGTACATGGTACTTCTTTTAATTTGCAAGCGTATACGGATGAAAAAACAGTTGAAGCCTCGTTGGTGGAAGGCTGTATCGAGTTGGATCATGGGAATGATAAGTTGCTAATGAACGCCGGTGACATGGCGATTTTCGATAAGCAAACCAACAAGATGAGACCGACATCGGGCGTGTTATCTCATTCGTACAGTTGGCTGGAAGATAAACTCTATATGGATCATATGCCGCTAGCTTCCGTCTGTAAATATCTGGAGAGGAGGTACGATGTGACTATCCATCTTCAAAAGGATTTGGGGAATAGTATACATTACGATGGAGTCATACAGGAGGAAACCATAACGGATATATTGGGCGTACTATCCCGATTGAGTGATATAAGTTATAGCGTGAAAGGAAAAAATATAAGTATAACCTCTAAATAAAGTCTGCCTATGAAGTAAAGAACAGGAATCGCATGAATACACATGAAAAACGGGAAATGCTGGAACATTCCCCGTCATCTTTTTGATCATTAAAATTAGTGCTCGTAACACTAGTGTTAACAAACAATCGAATTACAAATATATGAATTTTTGGAATATAGCAAGGCCGGAAGAGTCTCCGGTCCTTAAAAAAACTTTGTCTATTATGAGATTGACGACATTATTCTCTATCGCATGTTCACTTCAGATCTCGGCCTCTGTCTATTCGCAAGAGACAAAGTTGTCTTTGGACGTTAATAACCAGACAATAAAGGAGGTTCTTTTCAAGATAGAGAAACAGTCTGGCTTCCGTTTTATCTACGAGAGCGAGAAGGTTAACCTGAATAAGAAAGTATCTGTACATGTGAAAGAGCAGACGGTAGAAACTATCTTAAAGCGTCTTTTCGAGCAGGAAGGGATAAAGTATGAGATTACCGAGAATAATTTCATCTTAATTAATCCTTCTACAAAAAACGAGAAAGCCGCTCCTTCTTCACAGGCGGTTTTACAAAAGAAGAATTTGGTAAAAGGGGTAGTGACCGACGAGAATGGTGAACCTATTATTGGCGCGAACGTAGTTGAGAAAGGTACTACTAACGGAACGGTTACGGACCTTGATGGAAAGTTTACGATGGAGGTAGCTGAAAACGGTGTCCTTCAAATCTCTTACATCGGATATGCCATGACGGAATTGCGTCCCGGCAAGGAAGCGAATTTGAACGTGAAGTTACGGGAAGATGCTTTGCAAATGGATGAGGTTGTAGTTGTCGGTTACGGTACGGTAAAAAGAGCGAACTTGGGTGGTGCCGTATCTACGGCTGACGCGAAAGCGTTTGAATCTCGTCCGATTCAGAATGCGGCTCAGGCTTTGCAGGGAGAGGTACCCGGTTTGACGATTACACGTGCCGGAGGCGCTCCGGGTTCGGACATGACCATGAAGGTTCGTGATGTCTCTTCTATCAACGGTGGTACTCCCCTTGTATTGATTGATGGAGCGGAGGGAAACATTAATATGATCAATCCTTCCGATATCGAGAATATTTCCGTATTGAAAGATGGTACGGCCGCTATTTACGGTGCTCGTGCCTCGGATGGTGTTATTCTGGTGACAACGAAAAGTGGTAAGCGCAATCAGAAGACATCTGTTGCTTTTGATGCATATTACTCTATTAAGACTCCAGCGTTGTTAAGGAAACCGGCGAACCTATTACAACATGCGGAGATGGCCTTGGAGATCACCGATGGATCATTCACTCCAGAATACACGAGAGATCAATTGGACCTGATCCGGCAGAATAGTGATCTGGTGTTGACAGATGCGGAATGGGGGCGTTGGACCGGCTATCCGCAATTCTTCAAGGATCAAGACTGGAATGATATGCTTATTGGCAATGGTAATATGCAGAATTACAATGTCAATATCTCCGGTGGTGGAGAGAGATACTCGTATATGTTGTCTTTAGGCCATCTGCGGGAGGAAGGTATCCCTAAATTCGGTGAGGATGTGAACAAGCGTTACTTCGTACGTGCTAAATCGAGCGTCGAGATCTTCAAGAACTTGACTTACGATCTTAATTTAGCTTATGAGGCAAGCAACAGGGACTATTCCTCGGGTTTGACGGAAGGACAAAATATATGGGAACTGATTTATAAGACTCGCTCTTGGACTCCGATGTACAATCCGTCGGGAACTTTCTATACATTCGAGGGTTTCGATAATCCGGCCCAAGTATTGGAAGACGGGGGTATGGTGAATAAGACTACAGGTAATATAACGGTCAACAACCAATTACGCTGGAAAGTGATCGATGGATTACAATTGGTGGGGCAAGCCGTGATCCGTAAGTATGATATGGACGAGAACGTGACGAACAAGAAAATCACCAATTACGATTGGGATAATAACGAGGTCCGGGAGAAACGTACGCCGAATAGCGCAGAGCGTCGTTACCAGAAAACTTTATCCAAGAACTTCACGCTCTATGCTGATTATAAAAAGAACTTCAATGACCGGCATGATTTAAGCGTGATGGTCGGTACTTCCCATGAGTCTGAGAACTATGATAGGTTCACGGCGAAGCGTATTAACTTCGACCAACAAGAAAATATGTCTTTGCAATTGGGTAGCGCCCAAGATCAAAACGCTTGGAGCGAGGGAAATCAGTGGACGATTAATTCTTTCTTCTCAAGAGTGAATTATACGTTTGCCAATAAATATGTCATCGAAGGAACGATCCGTGCGGATGGTAGTTCCCGTTTTGATCCGGATCACCGTTGGGGATGGTTCCCGGGTGTAAACGCGGCTTGGCGTGTCGGGGAAGAGGGCTTCATGAAAAGATTGGGTTGGTTCGAGGACTTGAAGGTAAGGGCTTCTTATGGAGAGATGGGTAATCAGTCTGGTATCGGATTGTATGATTATATTCAATTGATCTCTTTATCGAACGATTATTATCCTTTCGGGACTGGCGTAAAAGGACAAATGGCTACGTCTGGAAATATTATTTCTACCTCTCGTACATGGGAGACGATCCAGACAACCAATGTGGGATTTGATTTCTCGACGCTCAATAACCGTTTATATGGATCGTTCGACTACTTCTGGAAAGAGAATAAGAATATGCTTATCCCGAAGACATATCCTTCTATGTTAGGTGCGGACGCTCCGAGCACGAACAGCGGCCATTTAAGTATTCATGGATGGGAAATCTCTCTAGGCTGGAGGGATCAGATCAAGGATTTCAGTTACTCGGTTCGCTTTAATATCAGTGATGCGAAAAACAAAGTCGTGGATCGGGTTGGAAGTAACCTGATCAAATTAGGTAATAACGAGACTCCGACCGGATATCCGTTGAATTCCTATTTCGGATATGAATTTGATGGAATCATCCAGAATGAGCAAGAATTGGAGGCGTATAAATCTCGTTTCTCGGAAGGGGGTATCCCGGGTGACTTGAGCGTAGGTGACGCTATGTACAAGGACTTGGATGGAGACGGGAAGCTATCCGTATTAGGTGATGGTAAAGAAGGTTCCGGTGACGTGAAATACTTGGGCGACAAGAACCCGCGTTATAATTTCGGCTTTAACCTGAGTATGGCTTGGAAGGGATTCGATTTGAGTGCTTTCATACAAGGAGTCGGCCGTAGGACGATGTTCTTGGAAGGGGAGAGCCGGTGCCCGATGCCAGAGGCATGGTATCAATCCGCCGAGTATTGGTATGGAAAGACTTGGATCCCGGAAAGAACGGACGCCCAGTATCCGGCGATCACGTTGAAGGATAAACGAAACTACAATTATTATGTATCTACGAACACGAAGTTTAACGTTGCGTATGCTCGTTTGAAAAACTTGCAGTTCGGTTATACGATCCCGCAGACTTTGACCTCGAAGGCCGGTTTGCAGAAGGTGCGGGTGTATTTTTCCGGCGAGGATTTATTTGAGGTACATAACACGCCAAATGGTTGGGACCCGGAGGAGAACAGCGGTAGCATTACTTCCTATCCGTTTACCCGTAATTATTCATTTGGTATAAATGTCGTATTTTAAAAATTAAAGCGAAAAGTCATGAAAAACTATCGGATAATATTGGGAAGCTTTATAGTTTCCGCTTTGTTCTTGTCAAGTTGCCAAGATATAGACCTGTTGCCAAAAGATAATATGCCGGACGAGCTATTCTGGAAAACCCCGGATGATTTCGAGAAAGAGGTCAATTGGCTCTACACACGTACCGAGACGTTCGGCACGAAGGATACGGATAGCGATATCGCCTATGAGTTGAACGAGAATACGACGAGCAACGGTACGTTGATCGCCCCGAATACGGATGCCCTATGGGACTCTACTTTCATAGACCTGCGTCAGAGCAATATGATTATCGAGAAGAGCCAGACGTACGAGGGCGATCCCTCGGAGATCGAGCGGTATGTGGCTGAGGCCCGTTTCTTCCGTGCTTACTCGCATTTTCGGTTGATGGCGAAATACAACGATATTCCTATCTTGACGAAGGTGCTTACCGTAGATTCCCCGGAGTTGTATGGTTCTAGGAATAAGCAACAGGAGGTGGAAGACTTCATCTTGTCGGAACTCAACGAGGTGTATGCTAAACTACCCTTGCAAAGTGAGTTAAGCTCGGATGAGGCGGGACGTGTAACCCAAGGCGCTGCCTTGGCGTTGAAAGCGAGGGTTGCCTTGTTTGCCGGGACGTGGGCGAAGTATCACCAGCACCGTTCGGACTATCAGCAGTTGTTGCAACAAGCGATCGATGCCGCTACAAAAGTGATCGATAGTGGTGAGTATGCTTTATATGAAGGCTCTGGTGAGGAGAGCTACCGCTACTTGTTTATCAATGCGGGCGATAATTCAAAAGAAGGTATCTTCGACAGTCGGTATGAGACGGATATCCGCCACCATAGCGACGCGTGCCCTGTATATTGGGGATGGCGAGGGACGCCTACCCGTAAGTTGGCCGATATGTATTTGTGTAAGAGTACGGGATTGCCGATTGAGAACGCTAATTCCGGATTTGAGGGATATGCCACGATCAAGAGTGAGTACGAGAACCGTGATCCTCGTATGACACAGACCTTCTTGATGCCCGGAACCGACTATATCAGTCCGCAAGACGGTGCCTTGACCTGCCCGCCGCAATTTACCATACGTCCCGAGACACGTACGGGTTATAAGTTATGGAAGTATATGGCGGAGACTTCTGTTCCTTCGGACAAGGATGTATTCGACTATCACATCATCCGTTATCCGGAGGTATTGCTGATATTGGCCGAGGCCACTTACGAGAAAGACGGGGCGATTAGCGATGACATCTTGAACAAGACGATCAACGTGATCCGCTCCCGGAAAGGTGTGGAGATGCCTCCTCTGACCAACGCTTTCGTGAAGAGCAATGGGTTGGATATGCGGACGGAGATTCGTCGGGAACGTACGATCGAGTTAGCGTTCGAGGGTTTCCGCAGGGATGATTTGAGACGTTGGAAGACGGCTGAGACGGAATTGATAGGTGCCATAAAAGGTATTAAGCTGAAAGGTTCGGAATACGAGAACTTGGATGTCTTGAACGAGGGAAATCCCGGTTTGACAGACGAAAATGGTTTCTTGGTTGTGGAACCGGCGGAGAATCGTAACTTTGTGACCCCGAAGCATTACTATTATTCCCTTCCGTTGGATGAGTTGTATCTGAACCCGAACTTGGCTCCGAACAACCCGGGGTGGTAGGGTAATGCCTTATATTCCGGTAAAAATGGCTTTTCACCCTTGCGAAATGCTTTTTAGATCTCTAAAAATGATTTTACACCGGTGAAATGCCATTTCTAGAATATTTTATGAGAGTAAATGAATTTAAAATTGAATCGAATGTCATTCATAAAGAAGATAGGTCTTGTATGCTTTATCGTCTTCTGCTGTGCGGGATGCCGTAGCGCGGGAGAGAAACCGGTTGAGAGTGCGGCTGCTCCCCGTATTATCAACATCATCAATTTCATCCGCCAGACAGATTACCGGGTGGAGAACGCTGATAGTTTATTGTACGAGACGGTTTGTGAGCAAGTGAAATTGGTGAATAAATATGATTTACCGGCGACCTTTTTATTACAGTACGATGCGTTGATCAACCCATTGTACCAAGATCTGTTGAAAAGTAAACTCAATGATCATTCCGAGATCGGCGCTTGGTGGGAACTTACGCAACCGCAGATCGAGGCCGCCGGGATCAAGTGGCGTGGCGAGCATTCTTGGGTCTCGCACGCGAATATCGCTTTCAGCACCGGATATACGAAAGAAGAACGGGAGCGACTGGTGGATGTCTATATGGCGAAGTTCAAGGAGATATTCGGCACGTACCCGAAATCGGTCGGCTCTTGGTTTATCGACGCGCATACCTTGGGGTATATGTACGATAAATATAAGATCGTGGCGTCGTGCAACTGCAAGGACCAAGTGGGGACGGATGGTTATACCCTATGGGGTGGTTACTGGAACCAAGCCTATTACCCGAGCCGGGTAAACGCCTATATGCCGGCGCAGACCGAGGAGGGGCAAATCCCCGTTCCTATTTTCCGTATGCTGGGCAGTGATCCTATTTATCAGTATGATGACGGTCTGGGACAAGAGCGTCAAGGGGTGATCTCCTTGGAACCCGTGTATGAGAAGGCGGGCATGGATCGCCGCTGGGTGGATTATTTCTTGGAATCGATCGTGGATCAGCCTTGTCTGGCCTTCAATTACGCGCAAGCGGGACAGGAGAACTCTTTCACGTGGAGTAATATGAGCAAGGGACTGGAGATGCAGATCCCTATCTTGGACTCCTTGAGGAAGGAAAATAAGATCCGGGTGGAGACGCTGGGCGAATCCGGTGCGTGGTTCAAGGAATGCTTCAAGGTTACGCCGGCGACGGCTGTCACTACGTTGACGGATGTCCGTGGAGAAGGCAATAAGACGGTCTGGTTTAACAGCCGTTATTATCGGGCGAACTTATTGTGGGAGAAGGGAACATTCCGCTTTAGGGATATCCATCTTTTCGACGAGAGCTATAAGTCGGCTTATCTGGAAAAGCCCGGAGACGGGAACCAGTTCCTATTCTATACGTTGCCGGTCGTGGACGGATTCATGTGGAGCGAGGGACTCGATCGTGCCGGGCTTCGGATCGTCCGATTAGACAAGGATGGAGATAAGGAGGAACTTGCCTTGGACCATCCGGTAGTGACGGAGATAGGCAAGGATACCTTGGTAGTTTCCGCCGAAGACTCAAAAGGCCATGCTTTCAAGATCACCTTCTATGAGACCCGCTTCGAGGTAGCCGCTCTGTCAAAGGAGGCGGACTTCTCATGGGCTTTAGAGCTAAAGGCTGCGGCAGGGAAGGAGCTACCTTTCACCGTTATAGAGGATAAGGCGGTCAACGCTAGCTTCGATGGTTTTAACTACGTGATCACCTGCGAGAAAGGCCATATAAGGAAACCTGAATCTGGTTCGGATTATGTCTTTAGGATATTTCCGTCGGATCAGGAAATAGTAATAGATTGTACAAATGCGAGAAAGTAATATGAATATATCAGTTTGGAGAAAATGGGTGATCGTATGGATGGTCGCTGTGCTCAGTGGTTTTCAATTAAGGGCGGCGGATCCTGTGGTCGTCCCGGCGAATACGGAACCGCTGACGATAGAAGGAAATCGTTTTGTCACCTTATGTATCATGATACGTACGACGCCTTGGGAAGTCTCCCGGGATGTCAAGTTACATCCCCGCGATGAGGTGGATTGGCATACGCTTGAAGGAGTGCGGGCCTTGCGGGAGGCTTTCGCCACGAATAACCCGAACGGTCGTCTTACATGGGGATTCACGATGAATGCCTTGGAGGACGGACGGAAGAATTACCGGGAGATCCGTGATTATGTAGTGGAGTGCCAAAAGAAATATGGGGATGAGGTTACTTATTTCCCCGGTTATTTTCCTGCGATGTATCTACCCCGTGAGCGGGTAAACCGTGAGATGTCGGAGGCGATAGAGATCATTTCTAAAATGGTAGGAAATGGTTATCGTCCCCAATCGATTATGGGAGGTTTCTTATCGGCCGATAATCTAAGATATCTGGCGGAGAAAGAGAACATCCATGTGGCGCACGCCGTGATCTGGAGCCAGCATAATATAGACGGTGGTGGTGCTGACGGTTCTCCTTCTTATCCTTTCTATCCCTCGACGGAACACTTTTGCAAGCCGGCTCAGGGAAAAAGCGATTTCATCGATTGCGTGAATCTGGATGGCTGGACGATGGACTTTATCTGTGCCCGCCGTAGCGGACAGACCGGACATGGTATCGATGGATACAACAGCCGTAGAGGTGTCGGCCCGATCGAGACGTACAAAGGTTGGGGGCTTGACTTGGGGCATCGTGAGGTGATGCACACGGAAGCGATTCACTTTGATAAAGGTCTTGAGTTGAATGGCTTTGGCTGGGTCGCCAATATCTGGGAGGCGCAGATGGTACATGAGTTCGGGAAGGATCTCATCTGTGATGCCATGAAGATGTGGGTAACGGGTACCAAGGAACGCTGGCCGGATACTCATTTCGTTACGTTCGGAGAATTTGGCGAACTTTGGAGAAAACAATATAAATCGAACGACGACTGGAACTATCGCTTCGTAGAACGTGGCTCTGGTTTGGGAGACTCTTATAATAATTTGGAGATAAAATGGTTTATGAATAAGGAATTCCGCTTGGCCTTATTACGTGATTGGCATACGAAAAATTCCCCGGCTTACGTCATCGACTTTACCCGCTATGATTTGCCGGCTCATGAACCTGCCGATCCCAGCCCGGAGAAACCGGCTAAGGATTGGAGCTTGATCAACAAAATCAACCAAAAAGGTCTCCGGCCGCAAGATAAGCCGGTCTTGATCGATAAGTTGGAGAAAGAAGATCAAGATTTGATCCGGAAATATTATCCGGAATTACTTAAATAGTTGGTTTATGAAAAAGATTACCGTTGTTTGTTTAGCTCTTTGCTCCTTTCTTTTTGGGGGAGATCTCTTCTCCGTAAAGGCGCAAATCCTAGAGAAGTTCACATTGCCTACTCCATGGACAGAGGAGGCATTGAAGGCTGAGATTCCTTTACCGGAATATCCGCGTCCGCAGATGGTGCGTTCGGAATGGTTGAATCTGAATGGTATATGGGATTATATGGGAGGAAAAGACCTGCTTGATCCTGTTACGGCAACCACCCCTCCAGTCTTTCCCGCAAAAGTAGAAAAGATACGTGTGCCGTATCCTCCGGAATCGGAATTATCTGGTATAGCTCGTGGGGGTGATACTTGCCTGTGGTATAAGCGTAGCTTCTCTGTTCCTCAAGCATGGAAGGGCAGGAATGTATTGTTGAATTTTGGGGCTGTAGATCGGATCTCGTCTGTGTTTGTCAACGGTAAGAAGGTGGGTACCCATACGGGAGGGTACGATGCTTTTAGTTTAAATATTACTGATTATTTGAAATACGGTGAAAATGTCCTTGTGGTAGGTGCTTATGATCCTAACGACGGCCGGGCCGCTTCGGGCAAGAACGGCTCACGTGGAGATTATATTTTTACCTCCGGTATCTGGCAAACCGTTTGGCTTGAACCGGTAGAGAAACAATATATTTCTCAGATTAAGCTAGTGCCCGATTTAAAAAATAATCGGTTGGAAGTAATTGCTTATACGGAGGATAAGGAGTTAAAGGTAACGGCTATCGCGGATAATGGTACTTCAGAGGTGGCAAGAACCGAAGGAAATTCCAATATGAGTTTTTACTTGCCTATCCGGGAACCCCGTCTATGGAGTCCAGATGATCCTTTCTTGTATGGTTTGAAATTACAGTTGAAAGATCGAAAGGGTGAGATAATAGATGAGGTATCTTCTTATTTTGGTATGCGTTCTGTTAGTATGGGAAAGGTAGATGGTGTGCTTCGGCCTTTATTGAACGGGGAGTTTGTTTTCCATATCGGTCTTTTAGATCAAGGTTATTGGCCCGATGGCGCATTTACTGCTCCTACCGACAAGGCTTTGTTGTATGATATAGAACTGGCGAAACGTGCGGGTTTTAATGTAATACGCAAGCATATCAAAGTAGAGCCTCAACGTTGGTATTATCATTGTGACAGGCTTGGCTTGATGGTTTGGCAAGATATGCCGAATCTTTGGGAGCCGGATGGTGAGGATTCCGTGGCGGTTCGTAAACAGTTCCGTGACGAATTGAAAGTGATGATCGACCAACACGTCAGCTCGCCTTCTATCGTGATGTGGGTTCCGTTTAATGAGAATTGGGGAGCCTTTGAAGCGACAGACATCACCGCTTGGGTGAAAAAGTACGATCCGAATCGTTGGGTAAACGGTATGTCGGGATATAATTACGCTCCGGGCTATCGTAAGGCTTATGGAGATCCCGGAAATGGAGATTTCGTGGATATGCATCATTATGGCAAGATCGAGCCTAAGGCGATCCCCCGTCCCGATGATAAACGTGCTGCGTCCCTTGGCGAATTCGGAGGAAAAGGTCTATTTGTGCGTGGGCATATGTGGCCTGTACGCAATGACGCTTATGAGATGATGTTGAATAGAGAAATCTTGACCGATACCTATGTATTAATGCTTACCGAGCTAGAGCAGATGATAAACTATTTCGGACTAAGCACGGCCATCTATACGCAGACTACAGATGTGGAACATGAGATAAACGGCTTGGTCACTTATGACCGAAAGGTGGAAAAGATGGATCTGGAGAAGGTTAAATACATCAATCAAGAGGTAATCAAATGTACACGGGCAAAATAAAGAATACCTAGTTAAGTTTATGGGAGTGTCCTCGGAAAAGGACACTCCTTTTTTATATATTTGGGCATCTTATTTTTCATGTTATAAAAAGGTTGGTAAATGAAAAAAATCGTTGTTGCTTCCGATTCATTTAAAGGCTCAGTATCTTCTATTGAAGTGGCTGAATGTGCCAAGTTGGCGATCCATAAGGTCTTTCCGGATTGCGAGGTCGTGAAAATCCCGGTTGGGGATGGGGGAGAAGGTACCGTGGAGACTTTAATTACGGCGATGGGTGGAGAAGCCGTATCTTGTGTCGTACATGATCCGTTGATGAGATCGGTCGAGGCCACTTATGGGATACTGGGAGATAATCGTACGGCGGTTATCGAGATGGCGACGGCGAGTGGTCTTACGTTAGTGCCTGTGTCGGAGCGTAATCCCTTGAGAACAACGACGTATGGAACCGGAGAGTTGATAAAAGACGCTATGGATCGTGGTTGCCGGGATTTCTTGATAGGAATAGGAGGAAGCGCAACGAATGACGGAGGAACCGGTATGTTGCAGGCCTTGGGTTTTCGTTTTCTTGATAGAAACGGGAATGAGCTGGGATTGGGTGGGCAGATCCTTAATCAGATTTATGAGATAGATTGCTCAAGGGCATTATCGCAATTGCGGGAAACTTCATTTACCATAGCCTGCGATGTGAATAACCCTTTTTATGGTGAGAAAGGGGCGGCGTATGTCTTTGCCCGCCAAAAGGGAGCGGACGACGCTATGGTCCGTTTGCTGGATGAGGGCTTGCGAAATTTTGCGGAAGTCATAAAAAGAACGGGACGAATAGAGATAGACGACATTCCGGGTGCGGGAGCCGCAGGTGGTTTAGGTGGAGGATTTGTCGCTTTCCTAAAGGCTGAACTTAAACCCGGTATCCAGATGGTTCTGGATGCCTTGCGTTTTGATGAATGTATACGGGGGGCGGATCTAATTATTACGGGAGAAGGTAAACTGGATAAACAGACTTGCATGGGAAAGACCCCATGCGGAGTATTGCAGGCAGGCATGAGACAGGGTATCCCGGTTATCGTAATGGGTGGTTCCGTAGAGGAGGTAGAGGCACTTAATAAATCCGGGTTTCTGGCGGTCTTGCCACTTCTTCCTTATCCGGTTTCCTTGGAGCAGGCGATGGATAAGGATTTCACTTGCTGGAATATTGGGCGTGCCTTGGAACAACAATTGCGTGTAATCCAATACTATATGAATCACTAACACATGGGTATAATGAGTGCATGGGGAGCTTTTATCGGATTATTAGTGTCATTCTGGTGCTACCGTGCTTGATCATTTACCGCATGGATCGTTCTTCCACGCTACTGGTGGGGTAGCGGATATAAGCATTCGTGAGCGGTTGAGGCTGATTCCTTATGAGACCGCAATCGGCGCTATTTTGGCCGTTGGGACTATAATTGCTTATCTTACCGTAAATTAGTTCTTTTCGTGATGAGGCTTATTCTTTTCGTTTTGGAGTTTGAAAGTATTGCGGCGTTTAGTGCCACCATTTACTTTTGCGTTATCAAACTTGAAAAAACGAATAAGAATAAAAATTATTACGGATATGGAAATGAATAAGACACTTGCTTCGTCCGGTGGACGTATTACGGTAATCGACGCTCTGCGTGGCTTCTCCTTGATTGGTATTTGCTTGATTCATGGGATGCAGCATTTTGGCGCTATGGGGACGATGGCTCCCCAAGCCATGTTCCCTTGGGAAGGGACGCTGGATGAGATTTTTCGGTGGTTTATTAATTACTTGGTGTTCGGCAAGTTCTTCATTATATTTTCTTGCCTGTTTGGTTTGAGCTTCTTTATCCAGATGGATCGGGCAGCTCAAAAAGGTGTTGATTTCCGTCCTCGTTTTTTATGGCGATTGGTACTATTGCTGGTGATTGGTTTTGTTCATGGTTTATTAGTCCGTGTAGATATTTTGTTGGTGTATGCGTTGCTTGGTTTTGTATTGGTATTGATGTATAAATGGCCTACTAAATTATTGGTGGGAATCACCCTTTTCCTTTTCTTGGGCGGTGCCTCGCTAATTCCCGTAGCGTATAAGGCTGTAACGGCTCTTGCCGTCGAGCAAGTGGTGGAGAGACCGGCTGCCGCACCTATCGCTCGTGCTGAGGCTCCCCGGCGAGTCCCGACATTAGCCGAGACCATTGAGAACAACGCTTGGGACGGATTGGTAGGAAAAATGAATTTCCAGTTTGCCAGCGGTCGTATCTATCTGACCTTGGGATTGTTTATCCTCGGATTTATCGTAGGCCGAATCCGCTTGTTCCAACGCATGGATGAGTTCCGTAGCCGTTTGAATTACGGGGCGTTGGTCGCATTGGTTTTAATCGGCTTGTTGTATCTGCTAAAACCTTATATACCTGCCGCATCTTGGCGTGAGGTCTCTATCAATGCGTGGATGGGTGCTACGACAACTAACTTGATTAATCTGATGACGGCTTATCTGTGGGTGGTGTTGGTCTTAGAGGCTTACCGCTCGGTAAAAGTTCAAAATGCCATGAAACCATTGGTTAGCTATGGGCGTATGGGATTGACAAACTATATCGTACAATCCGTGACCGGTGTCTTTATTTTCTCCGGTTTTGGCTTGGATTGGAGCCATTTGGGTGTTTTCTTGAGTGTATTGGTCTGCCTTGGATTTACGGCTATACAGATAGCCTTTAGCCAATATTGGCTGTCGGGCTTGCGCTACGGCCCGATGGAGTGGTTATGGCGGACCGGCACGTATATGAGATGGCAACCCATCCGTTTGGGTTAAGCCGGAAAGCTTTGTTCTCAATACAAATTCCGTACAATAAGACCACTGATGAGCCTAGTGTGTAAAATGCTAAAAATCAGAGTCAAAAAAGCACGATGATCTTTCATCCAAAACGCGTACGACTTTTTGAAAAAACATGTACGTGTTTTGGATGAAAGTCGTACGTGTTTGTCCCGAATCCTTCCACTGAAAACCAGAGCGCATATAAAAATCTACAAGAAGCTTCATTTAAACGGAGCGGTAAATGAAAAAGCTGTGGATGGAAGATCGTATAATTAGAAATAATATTTTTAATTTTCATTTTAAAATCTCATCTTTGCGATGAGATGGATGTTAAGGAGCGGTTAATAGTGCAAAAATTACGAAATGGCGAGCAAGATGCTTATCGATATTTATATGATCGTCATTATGTGGTACTATGTCAATTTGCGAATGAGTTGGTTGGCGACCCATTTCTAGCGGAGACTATAGTTGGTGATGTGATATTTCATCTGTGGGAAATCCGTGAGACATTGGATATAAATAGCTCTCTTCGTGCTTATCTAATGCGGGCTGTGCGGAACCGCTGTTATAACCATATCTCATCAGAAAAGGAAAAGAAGGAAGTTCGTTTCTCGAAGATTGAGTCTGAGACCTTAGGGTGGGACGCTATGATACAATCGGATGAACAGCCGCTCGGTATATTACTTGAACGGGAGTTAGAGAAGGAGATCATAAAATCAATCGATAGTTTAGGCGATGAATGTAAACGAGTTTTTAGGAAAAGCCGTTTTGAGCATAAGAAAAATGAGGAAATCGCTACAGAGCTAGGAATTTCTGTCAATACGGTTAAATACCACATAAAGATAGCTTTAACCCGCTTACATCAAGATCTGAGGAAGTATCTGATCTTGTTGATATCATTTTTCTCCTTGTGAGGATGAAAAAATTGATGTTTCTCACTACCCCTTGAGGAGAAATAACTGTCTTATATATAAAAGCTGGATATTTAATCTATATGGAAGAAAAGAAATCACATACGAAAAACGAGCGATCATTACCTGATCATGAAGAACAAGAACTTTGGTTCTCTGCTTTGGTTGCCGATGATTCCTGTGCCTATAATGTCGATAAGGCGTTCGATCGTTTTGTTTCTCGTACCCAGCAAAAACGCCGTACGGTTTTCAATATTCCTAAAATCGTTTATGGTGCGGCAGCGGTTATCCTATTATTGATCGCTTCTACGATTTCCTATTGGTGGGGTGAGCGGCAATTACAGAACCAGTTTGCGGATATCTTGGTGGAAGCTCCTTTAGGGGCCAAGACCAAGCTGATTTTACCGGATAGCACATTGGTCTGGTTAAACGCTGGCTCAAAGATCGTATATTCGCAAGGTTTTGGGGTGAAAGACCGCCATCTTCGGCTGAATGGAGAGGCCTATTTTGAGGTGAGGAAAAATGAGAAGTTACCTTTTGACGTGATGACGAAAGAATTGAATGTAAAAGTATTGGGTACTAAATTCAACTTTCGGAATTATGACGAGGACGAAGAGGTAACCGTGAATCTGTTGGAAGGAAAAGTTCAGCTAGAGAATTATGTGAAGAAGATGGGAATAAACTACTTATCTCCTTCGGAGAAAGTTACCTTGAATAAACTTACCGGGGAAATGATTATAAGTCGGGCGGAAGTGAAAAACGCTAAGGAATGGACGAATGGCGGACTTTTCTTCGATGAGATGCCTCTATCTGACATTGTGAAAGAACTGAATCGTAGCTATAATGTGAAGATTCATATTGCGGATGAACAGTTAACCCATAATCGCTTTTATGCGTTATTCAATAGAAAAGAACAGACTATCTATAATGTGTTAGATATTATAACTGCGACAAATCAAGTAAGATATAAAGTGGAAGGTGATAGTATTCTGCTTTATGCGAAGTGATAGATAATTGTTTAACCTTAAAATTGTTTTAATATGGAGAATATGGAAGGAGATTAAAAAAGGAGTAACAGGATAATAAAAGGAATCGGAGAATGGGCTAGATCCTCCGACTCGTAAATCCTCAAATTACATTATGCAAATGATCTGGATGAGGATTACAAATGTAATCAATCCTCTGAAAGGTCATCATCAATCACAAGTTAAATTACTAAAAATTAAGCTATTTATGAAAGTTGTAAAAAAGGCCATTTATATGGTCGTAGCTTCGTTTTGCTTAAATCTAACTGCCAATGCTCAGGATATAACCTTGAAAGCTAGCAATATAACAGTAAAGCAAGCGATGGATGAACTAAAGAGTAGAAGTGGCTACTCATTTGTATTTTCATCTGCGGATGTGGATACAAGGAAGAAAATATCCGTGTCTGCGGAGAATCAATCGGTCAATGCGGTAATCGAACAGATCTTGCGTGGTCAAGGATTGATATATGAGATCCAAGGGAAGAATATTATCTTGAAGAAAGAGGGAGCGATTGAGAAAACAGTATCCAAGAAAACTAATAAAATAACAGGTGTTGTTTTAGATCCTAGTGGAGAACCGGTTATTGGAGCCAATGTTGTTGTAAAGGGCTCTACAAATGGAACAATAACAGATATTGATGGGAATTTTTCTATTCAAAATGTTCCGGAAAATGCTGTTCTTTTGGTTTCTTATATAGGTTTCAATACGAAGGAAGTGGCTTTGGCTGGTAAAACAGCTGTGTCAGTTAGGTTGCAAGAAGATACCCAAGTGCTGGATGAAGTTGTAGTGGTAGGTTATGGTGTAACGAAGAAAAGAGATTTGACAGGGGCTGTAGGAGCAGTTAAAATGGATGAGAATGTTATTAGTTCACCAGCTGTTGATGCTGGACAGGCCATTGCTGGACGTGTAGCTGGTGTTCAGGTTGTTTCTGCCACAGGTCGTCCGGGAGCTTCTTCTACCGTTCAAATTCGTGGTATAAATTCTGTTACAGCTTCTCAGGCACCACTAGTTGTGGTGGATGGTATCCAAATGCCCGACTATGATTTAAATTTGATTCCTCCTAGTAATATTGAGTCTATTGATATTTTGAAGGATGCGGCTTCTGCTGCGATTTATGGTTCTAGAGGAACAAATGGTGTAATTCTTATCACTACAAAAAGCGGAAAGGAGGGTAAAGGTAAAATTAATTTTGGATATAAGTTTAGCATACAGCAGCCGATAAAAAAGGTTGATGTTATGAATTCCGCAGAATATGCCGAAGCTGCTAAGGATGCAATCCAGAATGCATGGATTGAAGATGGTGGAGATCCTAATGCTCCTAATACTTTAGAAGCACGTAGGAATCAATATAAATATACTTGGCCTACGGCGTTAGACTCTCCCGAAACTTTATATGATACGGATTGGCAGGATGTAATATATAGGAATGCCCCTATGCATCAAGTTGATTTAAATTATTCATGGGGGAATAAAACCTCTAATTTCTCAGCAACTATGGGAGTTGTCAAACAAGATGGTGTCGTGATCACTTCAACATATCAGAAATATACGATGTCTTTACAAGCGTCCACAAAAATCAAGGATTGGCTTCAAATAGGAGGAATGATGACCGCATTGTATGATAAGGAACGAGAACCTTTTAGTCGGACAGTGGAGTGGGCTGTTCAGTATCCCTCTATTTATCCAGTTTATGGTAAGGACGGCCTTTTAGGTGAACCTACAACTACTGAGGGATTTGAGAACTATAACTCATTGTTGTTTAGGGCTCGTAATGGGCATCCTCTTTATTGTATTGATTGGGAATTATATAGTAAGAAATTCAAGAATTATGGAAATGCTTTTATTGCCCTAGATATTATTGACGGATTGAAATTCAAAACTACTTTTAATTATTATATAAATCGTTCGGATAGAGATGAATATCAGCCTAAAGACCATAATATGGGACCTAACGCTATGGATGCAGGCTATGGCTATAAAAAATGGGATAGGACGCTTTATGTCACAAGCGAGAATTTACTTACATATAATAAGGAGTTTGGTAAACATGTGATTTCTGCGTTAGCTGGTTATGAGGCAAATTATCGTAGGTTGGAAAGTGTAACCGCTGCTCGTACAGATTATGAGAATGACTTGATTCATTATGTTGGTGCGGGTAAAACATTAAGTGCAGCTGCTGATTCTGATGTTGAAACAGCCCGAGTCTCTTGGTTTGGTAGGGCTTCATATACCTTTGATGGAAAATATATGCTTTCAGCTTCTTTGCGTAGAGATGGATCATCACGTTTTGGAGCAAATAATAAATGGGGCTATTTCCCTTCGGTATCTGGGGCTTGGAGGTTGTCTGATGAATCTTTTTTTAAGCCATTGGTTAAAATAGCGAATACTGTAAAAATCAGAGCAAGCTATGGTGTGACTGGAAATGATGGGATTGCAGACTATTCTTGGATAGCAAATTTGGATAAAGGGAAAATCGTTTATGGAGAAAATATAGAATCTTCTTATTATCCTAGTAAATTAGGCAATCCAGATTTAAAATGGGAGAGGCTACAACAATTAAATATAGGTGTGGATTTAGGATTTTTACAAAATAGAATTCTACTGGAAGCCGATTGGTACCGTTCTTATTGTGATGGATTACTATTAAATGTTCCGGTGCCGGCTACTTCGGGATTTCAGACAGTACTTAAAAATATAGGAGAACTGGAAAATAAAGGTGTAGAATTAAATTTAACGACAAGAAATTTAGTCGGTAAATTCCAGTGGCAGACTGTATTTAACATCTCAACGAATAAAAGTAAAGTGTTAAGTTTAGGAGAAGATGATGCTCCTATATTGTTTTACCCGGGTAATGCTGGACAATTAGGCTTGATTACACAAGTCGATCATCCTCTATATGAATTTTATGGCTACAATTATCAAGGGGTAATCATGAATGAAGAAGAGTTAGCATCAGCAGCTAAATATCCAGGTATTGGCATTGGCTATGGAAAATATGAAGATGTTAATAATGATGGAAAGATTGACTCAGAGGATCGTACTACATTGGGGCAAAATACTCCTAAATTTATTTGGGGTATGACAAATACGTTTAAGTATAAGAATTTTGACTTAAGTTTCTTGATCCAAGGTGCACATGGACAGAAGATTTATGATATGAATATGATTCGTTCAACTTATTATCATGAAGGACGAAACTATCTGGCAGAAATGGTGGATCGATATCGTTCTCCGGAGCAACCAGGAGATGGTTATCATTATAAACTAAATAGAAATACGAATCATTTTGAAACACAGGGGTCTTCTTATTGGTTGAAAAATGGCTCATATATACGTTTTAAAAATATCACATTGGGTTATACCTTACCTAAGAGTTTGACAGATAAATTGCATATTGGTTTTGCTCGTCTCTTTGTTAATGGAACTAATTTATTTACGATAACAAAATATCCAGGGATAGATCCTGAATCGTTTAAAAATAATGCAACAGAAGCTAGAAGACGAGGTACTTCGGATAATCAATATCCAACGGCTAAGGTTTTTACAATGGGAATTAATGTTGAATTTTAAAAGGATCATGTTATGAAAAAAGTGATAGTCTTGATTTTAGCTATGGGAGCTTTGATGATTTCTTGTGGTGATGATTTTTTGAGTAAGTTTCCAAATACGCAAGTTTCAGAAGGGAATTTTTATAAGACAGAAGATCAGTTGTCTGCTGCTGTAAACGATTGCTATAGGCAATTGAACAGATTGTATGAAGAGTCTAGCATTTGTGAATTATATGGAGAGTTATATTCTGATAATACATGGATGCAGTATTTTGCTTCAAGTGATCCTTTTCTAGATAATATAAGTAGATATATACAGGAAGATAATAATGGGTATATATTAGATGCATGGAATGCTTGTTATAATGGTATATTCATATGTAATAATGTATTATATTGGCTAGAGAACAGTGAGGCTGTTTATAAGGAGGAAAAAACAAAAAAGCAATTCATAGGAGAGGTTCGTACTATTAGAGCATTGTTTTATTTTAATATGGTAAGGGCGTGGGGAGCTATTCCGATGCCTTTGGCTCCGATTTCTCCGGAAGAATCTTATAATTATTTAAGGGAGGATCCTTCAAAAGTATATGAACAGATTATAACTGATTTGACTATGGCGAAAGAGTATCTTCCCGAATCTTATTCTAAAACGCATGTTGGAAAAGTGACGAAATATGCAGCTATGGCTCTTTTAGGGAAAGTTTACTTAACGCTTGGAGATAAGACTAAAGCTGCTGTAGAACTGAAATCGGTTATTGACAGTGGTTTATATTCATTGGATACGAATGAGGATGGGCTAGTTGATGGTACTGACTATGAGTATTTATTTGCTCCAACTACAAAGAATTGCAAAGAATCATTGTTAGAATGCCAATTTTTAGCAGGAGTTTCAAATCCGAATAGTACACACCAGACTGCTTATATGCCTTTTTTATGGTCTTTCCATCTACCTGGGCAAACAGAAACATTCCGAGGACATGGGCATTGTACGCCAACGAAGGATTTGATAGCGGAATTTGAACCGACAGATACTATTCGTAAAAATGTTACTGTTGTTGAGGGTTTCGTTGATTTAGAAAGTGGAAAATGGGAAGATTATGCATTTACGATGAAGTTCTATGATCCTAATTGGAGAAATCCTGGTAATAATTTTAAAATACTGAGATATGCGGACGTTTTATTGATGTATGCAGAGGCTGTGGGTGAAGATGAAGGTAAGAAGTACTTAAATCAAGTTCGTGCTAGGGCCGGGCTTGTTGGATATGGTGATGCTGATTATCCGAAGGAGTATAATACCTTTAATAAAGCTTTAGAGCATGAGCGCCGTGTAGAATTGGCAATGGAATTCCATCGCTTTTTTGACTTAGTAAGAACAAATAGAGCAATGGAGGTAATAAACTCTAAAGGGTTTAACTTGACTAAAGATAAATTACTTTTTCCGATACCAGTGAATGCGATAGATATTAATCCTGGACTTTTGCAGAATCCGGGATATTAAAATTAATCAGGGTTGCCTATGTATGGGGCAACCCTATAAATAAAATATCATGAGAAACTTTCAGAAACAAATATGGATGTTAGTTTCGCTTCCTATGATCTCATCGGTTGTTTATGGGAGCGAAAAATCAGAAAAAGGTTTACCTAATATCATTGTCTTTGTTGCAGATGATGCAGGTATGGATTTTGGATGCTACGGGAATAATGGTATTAAGACACCCAATATTGACCGGTTGGCAAAAGAAGGGATACGTTTTGAGAAGGCTTATCTTACTTCTCCTCAATCCAGCCCTTCAAGAACGAGTATGATGACCGGCCAGTTTGCCCATACGATAGGCACCGAGGACTTGCACAACCCTTTGGATGGGTCTACGAAAATGATGCCCTATTATTTTAATCAAGCCGGGTATTCAACAGGGGTAATGCTTAAAACGCATTGGGGACCTAATGGCGATAAGCAATTTACCCATGTCATTAAAGGGGGATATAAACCGAATCAGGGAGATTTGACGGAGGAGCTGTATCGTAATTACCGGAAGTTTTTGGATGACAGCAAAGAGCAACCCTTTTTCTTATGGGTTGGCTTTATTGATCCTCACCGGCCTTATAATCGAGAGGTTTGTCCTCAAATCAATAAGCCAGAGGATGTGAAAATACCTCCGTTTTTGGTGGATGCGGCAGATACCAGGAGGGATATGGCTGATTATTATGATGAGATTTCCCGTATGGATCGGAATATAGGGATTATGCTGGGAGAATTGGAAAAAAGAGGAGAGCTGGAGAATACGATCATTGTGTTCATGAGCGATAATGGTCGTCCTTTCCCCCGCTGTAAAGGTTCCTTGTATGATACGGGGATTCAAACCCCTCTTATTTTTGTGTGGGATAAACATATCACACCGAATACAGTGCATAGCAATGGCTTGGTAAGTTCGGTGGATTTAGCTCCTACCTTGTTGGATTTGGTGAGAATTAATATGCCAGATACTGTTTATGGTAGAAGTTTTAAAGAATTACTTTTTGATCCTACGAAAAGAGGACGGGACTACATTTTCGCTGAAAGAAATTGGCATGATACGGATGAATACATTCGTTGCGTACGAACCGAAAAATATAAGTTTATTTATAACGCATATTATGAGCTTCCTCATGGCACGACGATGGACTTAGGCTCAAGTTTGAGTTGGTATGATTTGAAAATCGCTCAAAAAGAGGGAACGTTAAGCAAGGAGCAAGCTCTTTTATTTACTTCTCCTCGTCCAATGATAGAAATTTATGATTTGGAAAAAGATCCGGAAGAATTTACAAATGTGGCGGATGTGAAAGAGTATCGAGACGTTGGTAAAAAATTGGCTAAGCTTTTGGTGAATTGGCAAAAGGAGACAAAAGACCATCCTTGGTGGATGCGTCGCAGATGTGACCAAAATGATCGTGTGACAGGGTTCCCCTTGTATGAGACTCGTCCGGGGTTGTGGGCAGATTGATTTTGAATATAATTAAGATGATTATGAGATGTTTTTCGTATTGTGTTAGTTTATTTTTATTTGTATCCTGCGTTAATGTTTCAAACCAAAAGGATACAAGCCTGTCAGGTTTGAGCTATGTTAATACTTTAATAGGGACAAACTCGAATAGAGCTTTCTCTCATGGCAATACGTACCCTGCGGTTACGCAGCCTTGGGGTATGAATGCTTGGACACCGCAAACTGGCTTGATGGATGATCCTTGGGTATATACTTATCAGTCAGATTCTATTCGGGGGTTTAAGCAAACACATGTGCCAAGCCCTTGGATTGGTGATTATGGTGCTTTCTCGATCATGCCTGTTACAGGTTCATTGAGAACAAAAGATACGGAACGTTCATCTCGTTTTTATCATTCGGATGAATTTGCTACTCCTTATTATTATAAAGTGCATTTGGCAGACTATAATGTAGATGCTGAATTGACCGCAACGGAACGATGTGGGTATTTGCAATTCTCTTTTAATGATAATAGGGATCGTTTTGTGATATTAGATGCTTTCAATAAAGGAGGACATATAAAGATAATTCCGGAAGAACGGAAGATAGTTGGTTTTTGTAAGAATAATGCGGGAGGCGTACCTTCGAATTTTGCGAATTATTTCGTGATGGTATTTGATTCTGACTTTTCTGATTGTGGAGTTTGGAACAAGAATGGAATTTATGAACAAAAAAAAGAGTTAGAGTCTTCTTATGTTGGGGCTTATTTATGTTTTGAAAATAGTCGTAATCGAGTTTCTGTAAAAGTGGCCTCATCGTATATCTCCGTGGAACAAGCGGAGTTAACATTGAAGCGAGAGATTGGTGACTTGGATTTTATGCAAGTTAAAGAAAAGTCAAGATTGGTTTGGGCAGATTTGATGGGACGTATTAACGTTGAAGGTGGAACTGAAGAACAGAAAAAAACTTTTTATTCAAATTTGTATAGAGTTTCTTTATATCCTCGTCAGTTTTATGAGTATGATGAGAAAGGGGAAGCTGTTTATTTTAGCCCTTATGATGGGCAAGTGCATAAAGGATTCATGTTCAGCGATAATGGCTTTTGGGATACTTTCCGATCAGCTCATCCTTTTTATACCTTGTTGTTCCCTGAGTTGACAGGGAAGTTGATGCAAGCATTGATTAATATTTATGAGGAGGGAGGATGGCTCCCGAACTGGATAAGTCCGGGTTATCGGAATTCGATGATTGGAGCCCATGCGGTTTCTTTAATTAGCGACGCTTACGTAAAAGGTATCCGGGACTTTGATGCCCAAAAGGCATTGGAGGCGGTTCGTAAAGAATGTTCCATGGATGCTCCACGATCTTTTATGGGAAGATATGGCTGGGAAAATTATAATAAGCTAGGTTATGTCCCTTACCCTAAATATCCTCAAGCTGTTTCAATGACATTGGAATATGCTTATGATGATTTTTGTGCGATGCGCTTAGCGGATTTGTTAGGAGAAACAGATGATGCTATTGAGTTTAAGAGACGTGCGATGAATTATTCTCATGTTTATGACTCTATTTCAGGATTTATGCGTCCGCGCATGCTTAATGGGGAATGGCATTCTCCATTTGATCCGTATCGCTGGGGTGGTCCTTATACGGAAGGTAATGCGATTCAATATAGTTGGAGTGTTTTTCATGATGTGCAAGGTTTGGTTAGTTTAATGGGTGGAAAGTCGCGGTTTATCTCCAAATTGGATTCTGTGTTTACACGTCCTCCCAAATTTAGCTTATATGATCGTAGCTTTAATGAGATTGCAGAAATGCATCAAGCGGGATTTGGTCAATATGCTCATGGAAATCAACCGGCCCAACATCTTCCCTATTTGTACACATACGTTGGAGAGGCTTGGAAAACTCAATATTGGGTTCGGAAAATTATGGATTGTTTGTATAATTCAACTCCTAATGGTTATTGCGGCGATGAGGATAATGGACAGACATCCTCTTGGTATTTGTTTAGTGCCTTAGGATTCTATCCTGTTTGTCCGGGTTCTGGGGAATATATTTTAGGAAGCCCTATCTTTGATAAGGTGACACTTTCTTTATCTAATGGGAAAAAATTTGTTATCTCTGCTCCGGGAAATTGCGAAAAAAACAGGTTCGTGGGACAAACCTATTTAAATGAAGATATATATTCTCCTTTATTTATTCGTCATGAGGATATAATTCAAGGAGGAACTTTACGATTTGATATGGTATCTGATCCTCTTAGAGATAAACAATATAGTAAGGATGACTATCCTTATTCTTTATCGAATTTTAATTAATCGTTAGTATGTATAAGATATTTTCTACGGGTTTATTCGTTTTTGTAGAGGTTAGCTTTTTTTTCGCACATTCAGAAAATAAGGCTCCTAATATCATTTTTATTATGTCTGATGATCATACCTCTCAAGCTGTTAGTGCTTATGGTGGGATATTATCATCAGTACTTCCAACACCCCATATAGACCGGATAGCCAAAGAAGGCGTTCGTTTGAATAATTGTTTTGTAACCAATTCGATAAGTACCCCTAGTAGGGCGGCTATTTTAACAGGGCAATATAGTCAAAAAAATGGAGTATATACATTAGGTGATCGTCTCTCGAGAGATTTGCCGAATGTGGCAAAGGAGTTGCAGTGTGCCGGTTATCAGACTGCTATTGTCGGGAAGTGGCATTTAGGAACAGAGCCAAGTGGGTTTGATTATTATAAAGTTCTTCCAGGGCAAGGCCGATACCATGATCCGATATTGATCGAAAAAGGGAATTGGCGTGATGTCGCAAATAAAGAGGGGGAAGGGGCTATAGGAAAAGTTCATAAGGGGCATAGTACCGATGTCATAGCAAATGAGGCCATTTCCTATTTGGAGAATGTGGATAAGAATAAGCCATTTTTCTTGATGTGCCATTTCAAGGCTCCTCATAGACCTTGGCAACCTGCCGAACGCTTTAAGGGGTTGTTGGAAGGAGTGAATGTTCCCGAGCCATCTAATTTGCTCGATGCTTATGAAAGTAAAGGAAAATATACTTCTGAGATACGAATGGGGCTAGAGTTCATGAATAAAAATGACTTGAAAACTCCGATTCCATCGGATAAGTCCAGGGATGAATTCAGGCATTGGGCTTATCAAATTTATATTAAGGATTATTTACGTTGTGTAGCGGGAGTAGATGAGAACGTCGGTCGAATCTTGAAATTTTTGGATGAGAATAATTTAACGGAAAATACAATTGTCGTTTATACTGGAGATCAAGGTTTCTTTTTAGGGGAACATGGATGGTTTGATAAACGGTTGATGTATGAAGAAAGTCTTCGTATGCCGTTTTTGATTCGCTATCCGAAAGAAATTCAAGCGGGAGGAATAAATGATGATATTATCTTAAATATAGATTTTGCTCCTTTGTTCTTGGATTATGCGGGGGTTAAGAATACGCCTGCTTATATGCAAGGAAAAAGTTTTCGGGATAATTTATTAGGAAAGACTTCTCCGGAATGGCGACAGTCTATGTATTATCGTTATTGGATGCAAGGAGATGGCGCTCATAATGCGACAGCTCATTATGGAATACGTACGGATCGATATAAGTTGATTTATTATTATGCAAGATCTCTTGGGAAAATCGGAACCAAAGATGGTACGATAGCTCCAGAATGGGAACTGTATGATTTGGAAAAAGATCCAAAAGAGATGCATAATATTTATAATGATCCCCAGAACCAATTCTTAATAAACAAATTGAAACTTGAATTATTGAGGTTGAAAAAAGAATATGGTGATGACGATGAGAGTTGTGAAGAGATGAAAAAGATTAATGACGTTTATTTTAAATAAGAATATGAGGATATTAATAGTCATACTAATGTCGCAATTATTTACTTGCTTATCCTTGCAAGCAAGGAGTGTAGAAGTGGTATATAAAACAGTCGATTCATTGCAAATGAAGTTGTATATCGATTATCCGGATGATATGAAAGCTTCTGAAAAACGACCGGCGATTGTGTTTTATTTTGGAGGGGGATGGATAGCTGGAGATATCGCTCATTTCAAGCCTCAAGCCGACCATTTTGTTAAGAAAGGGTTGATAACAGTTCGTGTTAACTATAGGGTTCAGGGTAGGCATAAGGTATCGCCTTTTGTTTGTCTTTCTGATGCGAAATCCGCTATTCGTTATATAAGAAAAAATGCGGACAGCTTGTGTATCAAGAGTGATAGCATAGTGGTTTCCGGAGGCTCAGCCGGAGGTCATTTGGCAGCGGCAATCGCATCAATAGATGGTTTTAATGACGCTACGGATGATTTATCCGTAAGCTGTAAGCCGAATTTGCTGGTGTTGTTTAATCCAGTGTTGGATAATGGCCCCGAAGGATATGGTTATGATCGAGTAAAAAAGCATTATAAGGAATTTTCTCCTTATTACAATATAAAGGAAGGATTACCTCCAACTATAATATTCTTAGGGACAAATGATAATTTAATTCCTGTGGAAACGATGGAAAAATATAGGGATAATATGTTGGAATTAGGAAATGTATGTGATCTATACTTGTATGAGGATCAGCAACATGGTTTTTTTAATCATGGTAGAAATAATAATGTTTATTATTATGATACTTTGAACAAGATGGAGAGTTTTTTGAATAGGTTTAGGTATATAAAATGATATACGATGGATACTTCGAGAAGAGATTTCATAAAGAGCGCAACATTGGCGGCGGGGACTTTTTTGTTGTCGGGATCTTGCACCTCTGTAGCGAGGAATGATAAGCGGAGAGGTAAAAGACCTAATTTGGTATATGTCTTCGCGGATCAGTGGCGTGCCCAAGATGCAGGATTTGCGGGAAATAACGATGTTATTACTGAAAATATAGATAAATTGGCTAGTGAGAGTTTGGTATTTAAGCATACGGTGTCTTGCATGCCAGTATCTACTCCTTATCGTGGCTCTTTGTTAACAGGGCAATATGCCCATACGCATGGACTGTTTTTGAATGATGTAACCTTGGATCCTGATTCGGTTTCTATAGGAAAGGTATATAAAAACGCTGGTTACGATACAGGATATATAGGGAAATGGCATGTAAATGGGAATGGAAGAAGTAATTATATTCCTGAGACACATAGGCAGGGTTTTGATTTCTTCAAGGTCTTGGAGTGTACGCATAATTATACGCATTCTGCTTATTATGACAATAATGATCCGGAAAAAAAATATTGGAAAGGGTATGATGCTTTTGCACAAACAGAAGAGGCGGTACATTACATGGAAGAGCATGCTAATGGGGAAAAGCCATTTGTCTTATTCCTGTCTTGGGGACCACCTCATAGTCCTTATGAGGTTGTACCGGAAGAATTTTTGAATTTATATAAAGATAAGGACATAACTCTTCGTCCGAATGTCCCGGATCAGATGAAAGAGAAAGCGACTCGTGATTTAAAAGGATATTATGCGCATATAACGGCTTTGGATCGATGTGTAGGTATGCTTCAAGATGCGATTAAACGTTTGGGGGTGGAGGAGGATACGATATTTGTACTCACATCAGATCATGGGGATATGTTAGGCTCTCAAGGATTGGAGTGTAAGCAAAAACCTTATGAAGAGAGTATAATGGTTCCCTTCCTATTAAAGTATCCGGCTATATTTGGGAAAAAAGGCAAGGAGGTTGAAACGATCTTAAGTTCTGTTGATATAATGCCTACATTGCTTGGAATGTCAAATGTGACTGTACCTAAGTCTGTTGAAGGGAAAGATTTGTCTCCTATATTACGGGGAGAAATTACTGATTTTACGGAAATGGCCTTGATCGAATGTATCGCACCTTTTGGGGAATGGGAAAGAGATAAAGGAGGAAAAGAGTATAGGGGTGTACGAACTAGGAGGTATACGTATGTTCGGGATTTATCAGGCCCTTGGCTTTTATATGATAATCAAGAGGATCCGTATCAATTGAGAAATTTGGTTCATGAAGTAGGCTATAAGTATCTTCAAGAACAATTGGATGAAAAACTGTTCAGCTTATTAAAGGAGCATGGGGATCCTTTCTTGGAGGGAGAATATTATATTAAACAATGGGGATATACGGTGAATTCAAAAGGCACCGTGGAGTATACACCATAAAGTGTAGAATAACAGCAAGTCTTAAATATTAAAATTGATGCGAAAATGAATAAATCGAAGTGTTTTTGGATGAGAGTTTTTTTGTTTGCGTGTGGGGTGTTCGCATTGGATGCGCAATCAGAAAACGCTCCCGTAGACTATGTGAACACCCGTATAGGAAATATAAGCCATTTGCTTGTTCCTACTTTTCCTACGACTCATCAGCCTAATAGCATGCTTAGGATGATTCCCGGGCATCATGATTTTGTTACAGATCGGATGCGTGGGTTACCGTTGAATGTGCCTTCTCACCGTAGGGGGGATGTTTTATTGCTTATGCCTTATTGTGGCAATTTGGATGTTTCAAAGGGGGCATTTGATTATAGGTATGATCATGAAATATCCAAACCTTATTTTTACTCTGTTTTTTTGGATGATTACGAGATAGAAGCTCGCTTTGCTCCAATGAAAAAGTCGGCTATCTATTCATTTGCTTTTGAAAAAGAAGATAACCCCCAAATAATATTGAGAACAAACGCTAAAGGCGATTTGATTTGGGCAAATAAAGCCTTGAGCGGCTATGAGATTTATAACGGGATTAAGCATTACTTTTATTTGGAGTTTGATCAAGATCCGTTAAGTGTGTCTTCTCTTGATTGGGAAAAGATCTGCGCAAAGTCTATTTCTTTTGATTCTTCCGTGAAGGAAATTAAGGTGAGGTATGGAATCTCTTATATTAGTGTCGAACAGGCCCGGAAAAATTTGAGAGAAGAAATTGCTGATTTTGATTTGGATCGAGTTGCTGGCCAAGCAAAGCAAGAATGGAATAAAGCTTTGTCTAAAATTGTGATAGATGGGGGCACAGAAGATCAAAAGACCGTTTTTTATACGTCATTATATCGGGCGCATGAAAGGATGATTAATATTTCGGAGGATGGAAAGTACTTTAGTGGATATGATGGGAAAGTCCATGAGGACGGAGGAGTGGATTTTTGGGTAGATGATTGGGTATGGGATACTTATCTTGCGCTTCATCCATTACAAGTTCTGTTAAACCCGAAAGCTCAGGAACAGAAGCTTTCCTCCTACATTCGCATGTATGAGCAATCGGGCTGGATGCCAACTTTCCCATGTGTGTTTGGCGACGCTCATTGCATGAATGGAAATCATGTAGCAGGTGTTTTTGTGGATGCGTTACATAAAGAATTGCAGTTTGATGTGGAGAAGGCATTTGAGGGAATGAGGCATACGGTAATGAATGAATCCATGATCCCATGGTATTTGGGACCTAAGACAGAGTTGGATGATTTCTATCATGAGCATGGTTGGTTCCCAGCCTTACATCCGGGAGAAAAGGAGGTTTTCCCAATGGTTGGCCCTTTTGAGCAGCGGCAAGCTGTTGCGGTTACTACTGCGGCATCTTACGATGATTGGTGCATTGCTCAGTTGGCCAAATATCTAAAAAAAGAGACAGAGTATGATTTCTTCAATAAACGTTCTTACAATTACCGAAAAGTCTTTAATAAGGAGACGAACTTTTTTCATCCAAAAGACAAGGATGGGAATTTTATAGAACCATTTGACTATATTTTTTCAGGAGGTATTGGTTCTCGAGCTTATTATGATGAGAATAATGCTTGGACATATAACTGGGATGTACATCACCATATTCAAGATCTAATTGATTTATTTGGAGGGGAGGAACCTTTCACGGAAAAATTAGATCAATTATTTGTAGAAAGCATGAAGCGATCTAAATGGCAGTATTATGCCGTGCATCCTGATGCTACCGGTAATGTGGGGCAATTTGTCATGGGTAATGAGCCCAGTTTCCATATTCCTTATTTATATAATTATGCGGGTCAGCCATGGAAGACGCAAAAACGGATCCGTATGCTTATGGAAAGTTGGTTCCGGAATGATTTGATGGGAATTTGCGGCGATGAAGATGGTGGGGGGATGTCTGCCTTCTATGTTTTTTCCGCATTAGGTTTTTATCCGGTATCTCCGGGTGTGCCAGTTTATACGATAGGTAGCCCTTTGTTTGAGAGATCAGAGATTCGGCTGGCGAATGGAAAAGTGTTTACGGTGGTTGCTCATGGAGCTTCTTGGGAAAATAAATACATCCAGTCCGCTAAATTGAATGGAGTAGAGTATGATAAGACCTGGTTTACCCATGAGAATATCATGGAAGGTGGAACATTGGAACTGTTAATGGGCAACCGTCCTAATAAGGGCTGGGGAATAGGTGAAGGGGCAACCCCTCCTTCTAGTGAATTTGTTGATTGATTCTTTGTACAAAAAATATTGTTTATGTTAGTTTCATTGAGAGAAATTGTAGCAGATGCTTATCAAAATGGTTATGCTGTTGGAGCATTTAATTGCTTAAGTTTAGAAAATGTGGAAGGAGCGATAATGGCTGCGGAGGAATTGAACTCTCCTATTATTTTACAACTAGCGGAAGTACAGTTCCCTTGTGCGCCATTAGAGAAGATGATACCTATGTTTGTGGATGCGGCTCGCAGCTCCTTTGTTCCCGTCGCTGTTCATCTAGACCATGGATTAAGTTTCAATACTTGTGCGCAGGCGATTCGCTTAGGGGTTACATCTGTCATGATTGATGGTTCTACCCTACCTTTAGAAGAGAATATCCGAGTTACTCGTGAAGTAGTCCAAATGGCCAAGGCTTTTGGTGTAGCAGTTGAATCTGAATTAGGGAAAGTTGGTGATACTGATACGGTGGAATGGGATAATAATGTGAATACGTTTACAGATGTAGATGAATCAATCCGATTTGTACAAGAAACAGGCATTGATGCCCTTGCTATTTCTATAGGTAATTTACATGGGAAATATACAGCTACACCTAACTTGAATATCCAACGACTAAAAGAGATCAAAGACCGGAATCCAATTCCTTTAGTTCTACATGGAGGATCGGGTACTAGTGAGGCTGACTTTAAGGATTGTGTTCATAATGGGATTAGTAAGGTAAATGTAGCGACTGCTATTCAATTGCGTATAATGGATGAGTTACGTGAGTGCATGAAAAATGAGACTGATTTGGGGTACATTGGATTAAAAGAAAAAATAAAGTGTGCGTCAAAGAATGCTGTAGCAGATCATATCAAACTGTTTGAGAGTAATAATAAAGTAAAGCAATGAGGACGGGGATTATTGCAGCTGGGACATGGCTGGCCGATTTGATCAAATTTATTCCTTATTATCCTGCTCCGGGAAATTTGGTCTCTATCGAAAAAGAAGAAGTTGGATTAGGAGGATGTGCTCACAATGTTTTGATGGATTTGGCAAAATTGCAGAGTGGATTGCCTTTGTATGCTGCTGGTTGTATAGGAAAAGATGCGTATGGGGACTTGATCTTGAAAACAGTCATGGAACAAAGGATAAATGCGAAATATTTATGTCAGTTATCCAGTGTTCCTACATCTTATACAGATGTTATGGTGGCCAAAGCGGGTACAACCCGTACGTTTTTTCATAATCGAGGAGCGAACGCAGAGTTTGGTATAGAATATATAGATCAAATAGATGTTCCTGCTAAGATTTTTCATTTAGGATATCTATTGTTATTGGATAAGTTGGAGGAACCGGATAAATTCTATCAATTGAAAGCAGCCCGTGTTTTTCATGAATTGCAGCAAAAAGGCTATGAGACTTCCGTGGATGTAGTCTCGGAAGAGAGTGATCGTTTTCGGAATGTCTTATTGCCTTGTTTACCATATATTAATTATTTAGTAATTAATGAGGTGGAGGCTGGATCATGCTATGGGGTATCTTTACGTGGTGATAATGGGGAAATTCTGTTGGATCAGGTAAGGCTTGTTGCGGTAGATTTGATGAAAGCAGGAGTGAATACGCTGTGTTGTATTCATTTTCCAGAAGGAGGATATGCCTTACATCGTTCTGGTGAGGAAGGCTTTTGCCCATCCTATAAGATACAATCAAATGAAATTGTTTCTACGGTTGGAGCAGGAGATGCCTTTTGTGCAGGAGTACTATATGCGGCACATGAAGGTCTGGGATTAAAAGATACACTGCGGTTTGCAAATGCTTTGGCGCATTTTAATTTATTACATGCGACTTGTTGTGGTGGGGCACCTAGATTAAAAGAAGTTCATGATTTTATAAAAGTAAATAAGATATGAGAAGAAGTGAAATAAACCAATTTATACATGAGGCTATCGAGTTTTTTGAAGAAAGCCATTTTTATTTGCCGGAATGGATATTATGGAGTCCTGCGATATGGGAAAAGAAAGGTAAAGCTTATGAAGAGATTCGTTTAAATCATTTAGGATGGGATGTGACAGACTTCGGGAAAGGACGATTTTTGGAGGAGGGGCTTACGCTGGTTACAATTCGTAATGGGAATATTCATCGTGACAAAAAAAGTTACTGTGAAAAAATCATGATGGTTCGTGAAGGACAGGTTACCCCTGTTCACTTCCATTGGAAAAAAATGGAGGATATTATTAATAGGGGGCGTGCTATATTGTGTATGCGCTTATGGAAAGCGACGGCGACGGAGGGATTATCTACAGAAGATTGCTGTGTAAGTATAGATGGTGTTAGGACGAAAATTAAGGCTGGTGAAACTTTGCGATTAATGCCGGGGCAGAGTATCTGTTTTGAGCCTTATCTATATCATACATTTTGGTCTGAAAATGGGCATTGTTTGGTAGGCGAAGTTTCTACAGTAAATGATGATATTAATGATAATCGTTTTTATGAAGAATTGGGCCGATTTACGATTATAGAAGAAGATGTTCCTGCGGAGTTTGTATTATGTAATGAATTTTTAGTAAAGGATTAGAAAGAAATTTTCATTAAGATGTGAAAGGCTCAGATGTCAAGAAAGAGGCTATCTCCGAATGAAGTGACCCCAAAAAGTTGAACAGGTTAAACCTTTACCAATTATAGAAAGAGTTCGGTATTGTACTGGACTCTTTCCATTTAACCGGGACTTTATTCTTTTATTGTTGTAATTCAATATACCTCTAAAGCCTTCATGAAGGCTTCGGGCGATTCAAATTCTTCTGCATAAAGAAGTTCAGACTTCATGATGCCGAAGAAGTTCTCTGCCGTCGCATTGTCAAAACAGTTTCCCTTTCGGGGCATGCTTTGTATAACATGATGATCTTCAGAATGCTTGCGGTGTCAGGGATGAAGGTTCTCGCCCATAACTTGAGAAAATTGGTGGTCTTAACGTTAGACAGTCTTCTTTCTCCTTTAGGCCGGATAACATTAATATATAAAGATTCGTGAAATCATTTTGTATATGTTATCTTTGCGTAAGTAAGTTACGAACAAGTGATTTATTCGTAAGCGACAAATAAACAGGAGGAGATATATTATGGCAACGAAGCAAATTCCATATGGCCTGACGGATTTCGAGCGAATCCGTACCGCCAATTATTATTATGTTGATAAGACTCGCTATATTGCGGAGGTGGAGCGGAACGCCAGTTTCTTTTTCCTTATCCGCCCGCGCCGTTTCGGGAAGTCTCTATTCTTGAATGTCCTCAGATGGTATTATGACGTGAACCGTAAGGATTCTTTTGAGGAACTCTTCGGCGACTTATATATCGGCTCCCATCCGACCCCGGAGCAGGGACAATATCTTGTACTGGATTTCAATTTCGCAGGCGTGAACCCAGATCCTGACGAGTTGATCCGCTCTTTTAATGATCACTGTGCCGCTCGTTTCCGGGAGTTTGCCTACTACTACGAACGTTTCTTCAATCCGGGCTTCCGGGAGAAAATGGAGAGTCTGCCAAATGCTGACGAGAAGTTGACCTACACGATCAGTGAGGCTAAACGCTTGAATCTCTCTATCTATCTCTTCATTGACGAGTATGATAACTTCACCAACGCTATCCTCGCCAATATGGGTGAGAAGCATTACAAGGCATTGACACACGGTACGGGCTTCTTCCGTTATTTCTTCAACAAACTGAAAGAAGGGGCTACGGGCGATGGCCCTATCAAGCGCATGTTTATCACTGGGGTATCTCCAGTGACGATGGACGACGTGACCAGCGGTTTCAATATCGGAGCCAACATGACGACAGATTACCGCTTTAATGGAATCATAGGTTTTAGCGAGGGAGAGGTACGGGAGATGCTGGCCTATTACAAGGAGGAGACAGGTTTCGAGGATAGTGTGGACGATCTGATCAACTTGATGAAGCCGTGGTACGATAACTACTGCTTCTCGGAAGAATGTATGGACGAGCCGATGTACAACTCGGATATGGTATTATATTTCCTAAGCAATTATCTGAGTCTTCACAAGCCTCCTAAGAATATGATCGACAACAATATCCGTACCGACTACAACAAGCTCCGCCATTTGATCCGTCTCGACAAGCGCTTCGGTACGAACGCCTCGATCATACAGGAGATCGTGAACAACGGCGAGACCACCGCGGTTATCAAGGATGCTTTTCCCGCCGAGGATATTACCAAGCCCGATAACTTCAAGAGCCTGCTTTACTATTTCGGGTTGCTCTCCATCAAGGGTACCAAGCGTGGAGATACCCTTCTGGGCGTTCCCAACCTGACGGTACGTGAGCAATTATATACCTATCTGATCGAGGCTTACCGGGAAGCGGATGTCTTCTCAATAGAGCTATACAAGCTTCATGATCTGGTAAAGGACATGGCTTACGACGGAGACTGGAAGCCTGTGTTCGAGTATTTCTCCTCCGAGCTGGAGCGGCAGAGCGCTATCCGTGAGTTCATTGAGGGGGAGGCGCACGTGAAAGGTTTCCTACTGGCTTATCTAGGCTTGACCCGTACCTATATAATTTATCCGGAGTATGAGGCCAACAAGGGGTACGCCGATTTCTACATGATGCCCGACTTGATCCACCAGCCCGAGATAGGCTTTAGCTATATCGTGGAGGTGAAATACGCCCGTCGGGACGCTTCCGAAACGGAAATCGAGGCGTTGAGAGCCGAGGCCGCCATCCAGTTACGCCGTTACGCCGCTGACCCGAAGGTCCACGCTACCAAGGGGGATACGGAGCTTCGCCTTGTCACCTTGGTCTTTAAGGGTTGGAAGCTTGCTGTTTGCGAGATGGACTTGGCTTGATCTTGTTTTTATGCTATTTTTGATGGTAGATAATAATACGTTTAATCATCAAAAAAGGAGATATGAGCAAAAGAAAGAATAACCGCTTGGGCAAGGCGGGCATCACATTTTATACCTATGCCACCGAACGCATCCGGGAGAAACGTTTAGCGGGGAAACATAACACCGCCGATTTATATAGGACGACCCGTAATTGGATCTGCGCCTTTCTGGGTAGGAGAAACCTTCTTTTCCCGGAGATAACCCCGGGCTTAATAAGCCGTTTTGTCGCTTATCTGCAATCCGCCGGCTTGCGAGTGAATACCGTGAATACATACCTCAGCAACTTTCGCTCGATTTATAACCAAGCTTGCCGGGATGGTCTGTTGCCAGCTTGCGTCGTATCGCCTTTCGCGTACTTGAACTTGAAGCGGGAAAGAGCCGGATCTAGGGCGTTGGGAAACGAGTCGCTCCGGGAGATCGTGACCTTGAAGTCTGAGGAGCCGGATTTGGCGTGCGTGATCGACTATTGTACGTTCGCCTATTTATCTTGCGGCATGCCTTTCGCGGATATGGCTCGCTTGACTACGGCGAACCTGTATGGCGAGGAGATCGTATATCGGCGTAAGAAGACGGGGACCTTAATCCGTGTCGGGATAACAGCAGGGATGCGGCGGTTGATTAATAAGTATGCGGACGCTTCTTCCCCGTACCTTTTCCCTATTTTATCTCCGGGTAGAGAGGTAGGGCATGAGGAATACAAGGCGATACTGCGTTCGTATAATAACTCGTTGAAGAAGATCGGTCGTGCGCTATCTCGTCCCATTCATCTGACCTCGTATGTTTTCCGCCATACATGGGCAACGAACGCCTTGCGGAAACAAGTCCCTTTATCGATCATTAGCCAAGCGCTGGGGCATACCTCGGAAAAAACAACACGTTTTTATCTGGCCTCTTTGGAACAGTCGGAATTGAATCGTGCGAACGCTAGGGTGACGGAAGAGGTGGATTTGCTTTTGGCGGCTGGATGATGCCCTTATTCGCGAAATAAGGGGAATAGCCTACTCAGCATAAAAATTACCTATAATAGGCTATTTTCAACAGAAGGCTTGGCAAATGTAAAAAATATTATTGATAAACAATCACTTTTATCTATTTATTAAGAAATAGGAATTGAAGGGGATACAGGCATCGTATCCTCTAACTAATCCAAATTTATGCTTATTGCGCATATATCGTGGATATGCGGTTAAAAATAGTGGTTATGCGTTTTTTTTAGTTTATGTTGGACGTGCGATATCTCCTCCCCTTATTTCGCGAATAAGGGTGATAAACATTATTAAAAGGTAACGCTCCACTACCACGGGGCATTAAAGACAAAAAACATCATGGCAGAAGAAAAGACCATCTTGACCGTAGATCTGTACGACAACGTGTTAACCGAGAAAACCGGCGATTTCACCGGAAAGATCCGCATTACCGGAACCACGCGAACCTCAGACATCTCGAACCGCATCGTGAAGAAACGCACCGAGTACCGCCCGGAGACGATCACCAACATCCTCGACCTCTCCTACGACGAGATGATCGAGGCCCTCGCCCAAGGCCGTTGCGTGGTGAACAAGTTCGGGCAATGGCTGCTCACTATCAACGGCTCGTTCGACGGAAAGAAATCAGACTTCCGCTCTACGGAGAATAAGATCACCGTAATGTTCACCCCCAGCGCCACCCTCCTGAAGGCGCTAGAAAACATCTACGTGAACGCCGACGTAGCTACCGTGGGCCCGATGATCGAGAGCCTTACGGATTCCACCACGAACGAGAAGAACCTCCATATCACCCCGAACGCCCCGGCTATCATCTTCGGCAGCACGCTGCTTATCAAGGGGGATGATCCATCTGTAGGCGTCTACTTCACCAAGGATGAGGAGGGCGCCACGCCAACAAAAGTCTCCCTTATCGTACGTAACACCAAGAGCGAGATCATCATCCAAATCCCGCAACTCGCCGAGGGGCAGTACTGGTTGAGCGTCACCACGCAGGCAGGTGCGGGCTATTCTCTCGTAAAAGATCCACGCACCTACAAATTTCCCATACTCCTGACAGTTGGCGCGGGAGGAGGAGGCGACAGCGAAAGCCCGGACGAGATCTAGGCGCATAGCGGGATGGGAGAGCCTCTATGCTTAGGGTAGGGAACACTGTTGCTCCCAGCCATGGGAACCGAGGCTTTCCCATGCCTATCAACCGGGGCTTTCCCACCCGTGGGAACACCGTTGTTCCTATACTCCTTACTAACGAATGTTAAATCATTTATTCATTATAAATTATAGCTCATGAGAAAACAACTTTTACTAATGCTGATCCTTTGCCTGTCGGCCACGATGGTCTGGGCGGAAAGGATAGATGTGTCTACGGCCCGTAAGGTGGCGGAGAACGTGGCTAATGCGGGTTCGGGCTTGCGCTCGGCTGGAGACTTGTCACTGGTTTATGCGGCTGCACCGGGGAAATCCGGTTCAGCGTTACGTAGCGGGACAGTGGATGGAGCCGCCGACTATTTCGTGTTCAATGTATCGGGAAACAAGGGATTTGTGATCGTCTCTGGAGAGGACCGGGCACTCCCTGTGTTTGGTTATTCGGACGAGGGTGCTTTTGATCCGGACAACCTACCGGACAACCTCCGCTACATGTTAGCTTACTACCAGAACCAAATTACCTGGTTGGAGCGTTCTGGCATAGAGGTTACCGCAGATATACAAGCCGAGTGGAGTCATTACCTAAACGGAACCAACTTTAGGTCTACCGCTCAAGAGGTAGTGCTGGAGACGGCAGAGTGGGATCAAGGGAAACCTTATAACGGGATGACTCCTCTGATCAGTGGTGAACATGCGCTTACCGGTTGTGTAGCTACAGCGCAAGCTATCATCATGCGCTATCACCAATATCCGGTGCGTGCGATTGGGGGCGTGTCCTCCTACGATGGTGTTTCCACTACCTATGATGATTATGATTGGGCGAATATGCCGCTTACTTATCCGAGGGATGGCTATGGTGATGCCCGAGACAATGCGGTGGCCAAGTTGATGTGGCATTGTGGGGCAAACGTGGAGATGAGTTATGGACTGTCGGCGAGTGGTGCAAGCATGAAACTTCCAGCCAAGTCTTATGTTGAGGTATTTGGCTATAGTTCGGCCATTCGTTATTTAAAAAAGGAAACTTATCGCTGGGAAGAATGGAAAGAGATGATTCGGAAAGAGTTAGATGCCGGGTATCCCTTAAGTTATGGCGGGCAAAGTTCGGGTGGAGGCCATGCCTTCGTATGTGATGGCTATGATGCACAGGGCTTCTTCCATATCAATTGGGGCTGGGGAGGTTATAGTAATGGCTTTTTTGCCTTGTCTGTGCTTGATTCGAACTATGGTAATGATGGTTATAGTGATAGTCAGGAGATGATCCTTAACATCCGTCCATCACAAACCGGTGACAAGAAATATGTTTATAAGCCGGTCGTGACGGACATATCATATTCAGGTTCGCTACCTTTAACTGGTAATGTCGGGATGTCTATCGGTTTACGTTATACCGCTTTCGATAATCTAGATTACTATGTGGGTTTGGCAGTTGTGGACGTATCGGGAAGGATCATCCAACAGCCATCCGATCCAAAATCCATGAATTTTGAGGCTTATGTTCCTGGATGGCGGAATTATTCGACCTATCGCAACATAACCTTGAGCACTTCTCTTGGCGAGGGACAAAGAATCGCTGTTGTCGGTTCTTCAGATGGACGTGATTGGGAAGTGATGCGTTGCCTTACGACATCACCTACGGGATTGGATAATAACGGCTTGATTGATGCTCCGGCCGACAGCCCGGACGAGCCGGCCGTTAACCCCGTGAGCGTGAGTATTTACTGGAATCAGTTTGACGATGTTTTCATGGCTGTATCGGGATTGGACAATAACCAATATAACGGGCAAAACACACAAGGTATTTCCTATAAGTTGACCAATGTAACGGAGAATGTCATCTTACGTTATACCCTGAAAAACTATGCTGCTTGGAAAGGGCAGTTGGATGTTTATTATGGTGATAATAACTCTATTTATCAACCAAGTCAAGGGACGAAGGCCGTGATTGGCGAGGACGGGTCTTTCAGCGTGCCGGTCAGTCTGGCGCAGATATCCGAGGGAGCATACGTGAATTATCTAAAGGTCTTATCAGCCAAGCAGGGCGAGTTGTCTTACGATATTCAAGTATATCTTGAATCCGACCAAGCTAACCCCATATTCGAGGAGAATGATAAGCCGATGAGATTCATGGAAGCCCTTACCGGCTCGATCGCTCCGCATCCGATTATGGGGGCGAAGAACTCTAGAATCCCGTTCACCTATACGATCGAGAAGACAAATCAGTGGCTCGACGGGAAGCCATTAGGAGTGAGTGCCTCAATCTCTAATCTCAAGGCAGATCAAATAAAATTGTATTACGTAAGCGATGGGCAGGAGAAGGAGATCCCGTTGAAGTCGGGCGGGAATGATTATGTTTATTGTTATACGGAAGAAGATTTTGCCATAGGTACGTTGAGCGGCGGTACTTCATACACCTTCAAGGTTGAGGTCAATGTGTTGATCGATAATGCTTCTATCTCTCTTGTGCCAAAGGTAAAGGATATCTATCATCCTGCCGGATCTGCTTATGCGGGCCTCCAAATAACGGATGCCCCGGTCGTAACCCATGCGATTACGACTGTCTTGACGAACTTGATTCCTCGGGAAGGTCTGCCTACTGTTATCGAGACCGGGAAAAACCTGTACTACAAACTGGAATGCAACAAGGAGGGCTATACGCTTCCAGATATGATTCAGGTGGAAATGGGGACAAAGGAGTTGAACGTGATTACACGACCCGACGAACTGAATGCGGAATGTACGTATAATCCGGAAACCGGGGAGATAATGGTTTATGCGGTAAACGGCGATGTGGTTATCACCGCTACCGCGGTTCCCGTACAGATCGTTACCTATCCCGTTAAGGCGACCTTGACAAATCTATTCTCTTCCCCTGCCATCGTAGACGCTACGACCGTGAAAGAAGGAGAGACATTCTCGTTTACCTTATCGGCGAATAACGGTTACATGCTTCCGGCATCCATTACGATAAAGATGTCCGGTTCCACTTTGGAGGCAGGAAAGGGATATACCTACGATGCCAAGACAGGCAAAGTAGAGATATTGAATGTGAGAGGTGAGGTAGCCATTACCGCTGAAGGAGTGTCTGAACCATCTGTTTACAAGATCACGGCAGACCTGAAGAACCTAACCTCCACGCCGGCTATTACCTCGGCTACGACTGTGAAGGAAGGCGAATCGTTCATTTTCACCTTGAAAGCCGCAACGAACTACAAGCTTCCGGATGCGATCAGTATCTTGAAGGGCAATGATGCGCTGACCGCGGAAGAGTTCACATACGACGCTAAAACAGGTAAAGTCGTGATCAAAGCAGTTTCCGGTGACTTGACCGTGAAAGCTTCTGGCATTGATGACCGCCACTACGAGGTGATACTTAATCTTGTGGGAGTCACTTCCCAACCCGCCTCGTTCGATCCTGTATTGGTTAACGGTAAGGTAGAGCTGATCTTGAAGGCGGCCGAAGGCCATACGCTTCCGGCTACCGTTACGGTAATAATGGGCGGTAAGACTTTGATAGCCGGAACGGACTATACTTATAAAGCCTCTACAGGCGCCTTCTCTTTGGCTAAGATTACAGGTAAGCTTTCTATTTCTGCGGAAGGCGTGAAGAATAGCTATCCGGTTACGACCTCATTAGTTAATATCACTTCCGACATTCCAACGAATGCCAAGGCGACATTTGGTGATACCTTCGTATGTAAACTTTCAGCGAATGAGGGCTATACGCTTCCGACTGAGGTTACGATCGTGATGGATGGTAAGACCTTGGTAGACGTGACTGATTATACCTATGATGCCGCTACGGGAAAAATCTCTTTGAAGAAAGTAACCGGTGAGTTAGCGATCACGGCGCAAGGCGTACAGAAGAGCTATGCGGTAGCCCTTACGTTAAAAGACTTGACTTCTGATATCTCGCAAGGCAAGAAGATTAAACATGGTGAGACCTTGACCGGTAAGTTATCTGTAGTGACCCCACAGTACGGGCTTCCTTCCACGATCGAGGTGATGATGGGTGGTAAAGTGCTGGCTGCTGGTTCCGGTTATTCCTATGATCCGAAGACCGGGGAGATAGAAATAAAGAACGTAACCGCTGAGGTTTCAATTAAAGCTTCTGGTGCGGAGATCTTCCAAGTGAAAGAACAGACCGAGAACATAGAGATTAAGACTTCCGGAGAGACTGTGAAAGAAGGAGAGCCATTCAAATGTGAATTAGCACCAGCTACGGGATACAAATTCCCTTATGTCATAAAGGTGATGATGGGTGGTCGTTTGTTGAAGCAAAAGAATTTGCTTAGGGCAGCAGGTTCTGAGTACTATACGTATGACAATACGACGGGAATAATCGAGATTGAGAATGTGGATGGCGAGATCGTTATTGAGGCGAAAGGTGTACAAGAGGGCTTCTTTGAGGTAATCCCGAATCTTGTTAACCTCACTTCCGATCCGGCTTCTTTCGAGCCTTTGGCTAAGGATTCCAAAGTGGAACTTACGCTGAAAGCAGCCTCCGGCTATACGCTTCCGACATCCATTATTGTGAAGATGGGAGAGAATACGCTAGCGTCTACGGATTATACATACAATTCTGGCACGGGTGCTTTCGCATTGGAGAAGATCACGGCTACCTTGGTGATTACGGCGGCAGGTAATAGGATTCCGGATCCGGAACCAGAACCGGAGCCAACCCCGACCACCTACATGGTGACATTGCCGGTTGTAGAGGGCGCTACCTTGATTGCGGAGTCTTCCACGAATGTAGAATCCGGCAAGAGTTTTGCGTTCACACTGACTTTGAAGGACGGCTACAATGCGCCTCAACTGACAGTGAAAGCGAATGGCTCAGTACTTGGTCCGGTATCAAGCGGCCGTTATGTGATTGAGAAAGTAACGAGTAATATCGTTGTTACCGTAACAGGCATCGTGAAAGATAATCCTACTGATAACGCAGAGGTAGATCCCAATGGCTTGCGAGTATGGGGAGAGAATGGACGATTGCATATCCAGACTCCTGTTATGGACACAGCTTGTATCGTTACATTCGAAGGGCGTTTGTATAGGAACTTATCTTTGCCTGTAGGCGAGACTATCACGAGTATTCCACAAGGGTCTTATATAATTTATATTGGCAACCAATCCTACAAGATCCGCTTCTAGCCATTCTTGAGGAATCATAGGAAGGCGAGTCATTTGCGAGTGGCTCGCCTTTCTTGTTTAATAAATCTTAATATTTACCGGGGATATAAGTATCGTAAGCCATTAGAAAGTATATTCATGCGTAATCTCAATCTATTTATCATGAAATGTATATCTATCTACTTTGTGACCCTATTGTTACTGATGTCGGGCTGTGAATCCGGACGGAGGATCCTCTTAAAAGATCTTCGTTGTGAGAACTTGGAGAATCCGGTTGCGATCGACAATACCCATCCCCATTTTAGCTGGAAAATCGAGACAGACGGGCAAACTATGCGGCAAGCGTATTTTGAGATACAAGTAGCCACGGATAGTTCCTTGCTGGCTCAAGGCAAAGCCGATCTATGGAATTCAGGTAAGGTGGAATCGTCCGCTTCCGTGATGGTCCCTTATCGAGGAAAAGAGTTGCGATCTAGTGTGCTGGCCTATTGGAAAGTCCGGGTATGGGACAATAAGGGGGAATCCTCGGATTGGAGTCCAATCAATCGCTTTGGGATCGGGCTTTTGGATAAAGCGGAATGGCAAGGGAAATATATAGGGATGCCGGATGAGAAGAATCCGATGTTAAGGAAGAAGTTCGAGCTTCAAGACCGTGATGCCACATTACTCCTTCATGTAAACTCCTTAGGGTATCATGAGATCTATTTAAATGGGAGGAAGGTATCAGAAGATGTTCTCTCGCCTGCGGTATCTCAATTAAACAAAAGATCATTATCGGTGACGTACGATCTTACGCCGTACGCAAAGCAGGGAATAAACGACTTATTGCTCTGGTTGGGCCGTGGTTGGTACAGAAAAGCTACTTTTAATGCCGTTCATGATGGGCCGTTGGTTAAACTGCGATTGGACGAGATCCAAGCAAATGGTACCGCAAGTACGCTACTCGTTACGGATAGCTCTTGGGAAGGCCGGGGAAGTATGTATGGTGAGACCGGTACCGGTACTTGGTATCCCCATCAATTCGGGGGTGAATGTGTGGATGGGCGGAAGGCGTTGCCGGATTTAACAACGGCTACGCTTGACAAACTGGATTGGACGCCGGTGTTGGAGGTGGAGGTACCCGGGATAGAGGTAAGTCCCCAGATGTGTGAGCCTAATCGAATACAAGAGATTATCCGTCCCAAAGGAATCAAACAAATAGGGGACAGTATTTGGCTCGTAGATATGGGAAAGGCGTTAAATGGTTGGGTTGAGCTGAGTTTCCCAAAATTACCGGAAGGCCACCGGGTCCGTATGGAATATACGGATTGGTTAAATGAAAACGAAGATTTCAAGCCACAAGAGGAGAACGGACAGTATGAGGATTGGTATATTGGTTCCGGACAAGGCAAAGAGGTATTCCGAAATAAATTTAACCACCATGCGTTTCAATATATAAGGATATCCGGTTTGGCGAAAGCTCCCGAGGAGGTAACTGGCTATCTGATTCATACGGATTATAAGGATGCCTCGTCTTTCGAGTGCTCGGATCCGGACTTGAATGCTATCTATGCGATGATCAAATATACTTTCAAGAACCTAGCTTTCAGTGGTTATATCGTAGACTGCCCGCATTATGAGCGTATGGGATACGGTGGGGATGGAAATGCCTCTTGTAAGAGTTTCCAGACATTGTATGAGGGCTCTTCCGTGTATATGAACTGGATGCAGATGTGGCAGGATTGCATCCGTGAGGATGGGGGGATGCCGCATTGCGTACCGAATCCATACCCGGCGGGAGGTGGTCCGTATTGGTGTGGCTTTATTATCACGGGATCGTGGCAGACTTATTTGAATTATGGGGATAGCCGTCTGATCGAGCGATATTATCCGGTTATGCGACATTGGTTGCGTTATGTGGATGCGTATACGGTCGATGGGTTGCTGAAACGTTGGCCGGATACGGATTATCGGGCATGGTATTTAGGGGATTGGTTGGCTCCGGCGGGTGTCGATTATACGGCGCAGTCATCGGTAGATCTGGTTAGCAACTGCTTTATAAGCGATTGCCTCACTACGATGGAGAAGATCGCGAAGGTATTGGGGAAAGCGGAGGATGCCGCTAAGTATAAAGAGCGTCGCCAACGATTGAACGAGCTTATCCAGAAGACTTTCTATGATCCGGAGAAGAAACAGTACGCTACAGGCTCCCAAATCGATCGGATTTATCCGATGTTGGTCGGCGTGACAGATGAACAGCATATGCCCGAGGTAAAGGAAGGTTTATATCGAGAGACTTTGGAGAATTGTAAGGGCCATATCGGTTCCGGTTTGGTGGGTGTTACGATCTTGACCGATTGGGCGATAAAGAACGGAGAGGCTGATTTTCTCTATTCCATGCTGAAAAAGAGAGAGCTACCGGGATATCTATATATGATCGATCAAGGGGCTTCTACGACTTGGGAATACTGGTCGGGAGAACGTAGTAAGGTTCATAATTGTTTCAATGGCATTGGCGCTTGGTTCTGTCAGGCGATCGGAGGGATCTTGCCGGATGAGGATAGGCCGGGCTATAAACATTTCTTTATCAAACCGCAAGTGCCGGATGGCGTGACGTGGGCGAGGGTGGCGAGAGAGACCCCTTACGGTACGGCACGTGTGTCTTGGACTATGGAGAACCGATCGCTTTCCCTTGATCTGGAGATACCAGCGAATAGTACGGCGACCTTTATCGCTCCATTTAACGTATCGAATTGTGTGTTAGATGGGAATAATGTAGAAATATCGGCGGGTTCGATCTTGTTGGAAAGTGGAAAACACACGCTATCGCTGCCTGCGGAATAGGAATCATATGATTCCCTTCTTTTGGAAATAAACATAACTTAATACTACGAATATAACATGATTAAAGAAACATTATTAGCCTCTGCTTTCGGCTTATTGGGATTGGTGACCGTAGCTTGCGGCTCTCAAAAGAAAGATCAGATGGTGGAAGCTGTGTCGGAAACTGCATCGGAGACGGCTTGGTGCTTGGACGGGTTTGTGCGTCCGGCTGGTGTGAATCCGGTAATTAAGCCATTGCCAACTAAGTTTTATTGCCCGATGCGGGAAGATTCTGTAGCATGGGAGGAGAGTGACACATTTAATCCGGCGGCTACGATTTACGATGGGAAGATCGTGGTGATGTACCGTGCGGAAGATAACTCCGCTCAAGGAATCGGTTCCCGGACTTCCCGTTTGGGATACGCGACCTCTACTGACGGTATCCATTTTGAGAGGGATACGGAGCCTGTTTTTTATCCGGCTAAAGATAATCAAGCGGAGAACGAATGTCCCGGAGGTACGGAAGATCCACGTATCGCTATGACCGAGGATGGTACGTATGTCTTGCTGTATACGCAATGGAACCGTAAGGTACCTCGTCTGGCGGTGGCGACCTCGAAGGATTTGAAACACTGGATGAAGTTCGGTCCGGCTTTTGAGAAAGCCTATAATGGTAAATTCAAGGATGAGGCGACTAAATCCGCATCGCTAGTCACGACTTTAAAGGGAGATAAGCAGGTCATTGCGAAAGTGAATGGCAAGTATTTCATGTACTGGGGGGAGAAGAACGTATATGCGGCTACCTCCGATAATTTGACCGATTGGGACCCACTGTTGGATGAGAATGGTGAGTTGCTTAAATTGTTCTCTCCCCGTTCCGGCTATTTCGATAGCCAGTTGACCGAATGTGGACCTCCCGCTATCTTGACGAAGGATGGTATCGTTCTGTTGTATAATGGTAAAAACGAACCGGGAGAAAAAGGGGATACCGCTTATCCGGCGAACTCTTATTGTGCCGGACAAGCATTGTTCGATGTAAATAACCCGACGAAATTGATCGGCCGTCTGGATAAGCCTTTCTTGCAACCGACGGATGACTTTGAGAAAAGCGGCCAATACCCTGCGGGTACGGTATTCGTGGAAGGACTGGTCTATTACCAGAATAAATGGTATCTGTATTATGGTTGTGCCGATTCATTCGTGGCGGTAGCCGTATCGGATAAACAATTGAATTTTTAAAGTATAATGAGGATAGAAATAATGATGCAACTTGCAAGAAACTTGAAATGGATAACGACTACGGCGTTATCGCTCGCGTTGGTGGGAACTGCCTGTTCCGGTCCGACCCGGACCATCGAGGAGGTTCATTTCTCTGATTATGTAAATCCCTTTATCGGGGCGAGTACAAATACGGAGGCGGCCGGTGCTTACCATGGCTTGGGGAAGACCTTCCCCGGTGCGACTACCCCTTTCGGTATGGTACAGGTAAATCCGAATACGATTACGGGGGGCGACAATGGTTCCGGATATAGCTACGAGCATGAGACGATCGAGGGATTCGCCTTTACGCAGATGAGTGGTATCGGCTGGTATGGTGATCTGGGTAATTTATTGGTAATGCCTACCGTGGGCGATCTGCGCACGAACTCGGGAAAAGAGGGAGGCGTAGCCGGGTATCGTTCCCGGTATGATAAATCTTCCGAGGAGGCCAAGGCTGGATATTATAAGGTATTGCTAAGTGATTACCAGATACAAGCGGAGGCGACAGCGGCTCCTCATAGCGGTATGCTGAGATTCGTTTCCCCGAGAATAAGCAGTCCCGCATCCAGTTGGACTTAGCCCGTCGTGTAGGAGGTACTTCTACGTATCAGGCGGTTCAAGTGATAGATGACCATACGATCGCCGGACGAATGGAATGTACGCCGGAAGGCGGAGGCTGGGGGAATGGTGAAGGTTCTTCCCGGTATACCGTGTATTTTTATGCGCAGTTCTCCAAACCGTTGAAAGATTATGGTGTATGGAGCGTGGATATTCCGGAAGGACAGGATCGTCATCGGGAATTCGTGGAGAGCCCGGCTTTCCAGACATTGACAGCGAACGCGAAGATTTCGGAGAGACCAAAGGCATATGAGGGTGAGCACCTCGGGTTCTTTACGGAGTTTGAGACCGAGGCGAATGAGGAGGTTCTTTTCAAGGCCGGTATTTCCTTTGTAAGCTTGGAGGGTGCGGAAAAGAACTTGAAAGCGGAGATCAAGGATTGGGATTTTGACGCGGTACGTTCTCGTGCCCGCTCGTTGTGGGATACGGCTTTGGCTAAGATGGATGTCAGCGGTGGAACGGATGAGCAGAAGGTGATCTTCTATACCTCCTTGTATCATACAATGATCGATCCGAGGATTTACACGGATGTGGATGGCCAATATATGGGCGCGGACGGAAAAGCGCATAAGTCGGATACGTTCACGAAACGTACGATCTTTAGCGGTTGGGACGTGTTCCGTAGTCAGATGCCTTTGCAAACGATTATTAATCCGGTATTGGTGAATGATTTGTTGAAGTCATTGACAACGATGGCAGAGGAGAGTGGTCGTGAGTACTATGAGCGATGGGAGTTGTTGAACGCCTATAGCGGTTGTATGTTAGGAAATCCGGCTATATCGGTCTTGGCGGATGCCTATGCGAAAGGTATTTGTAGCTTGGATATGGAAAAGGCTTATCGGTATGCGGATAAAACCTCGAGAATGTTCGGGAATGCGGAGTTGGGCTATACCCCGAATCCGCAGAGTATCTCCAAAACCTTGGAGTATGCGTATACGGAATGGTGTATGTCTCAGTTGGCGAAATCATTAGGAAAACAGGAGGATGCGGTTTATTATGCGAAGTTGGCTCAGTCTTACCGGAATTTATATGATGCGGAGAAACATAGCTTCCGCCCGAGAGATGCGAATGGCCGGTTTGAGGCTTGGCCGGAAGAGGGTAAGCTGAAGGAATGGTACGGCTGTATGGAATGCAATGAGCTGCAACAGGGATGGTTCGTGCCTCACGATATTCCGGGTATGGTGGAACTGATGGGAGGAACGGAACGGGTGATCGCCGATCTGGATACGATGTTCGACAAGACGCCTACGGATTTCCTGTGGAACGCTTATTACAATCATGCGAACGAGCCGGTTCATCATGTGCCTTTCTTGTACAATCATTTGGGACAGCCGTGGAAAACCCAGAAATGGTCTCGTTTCATTTGCGATAAGGCGTATAAGAATAAGGTAGAAGGCTTGGTTGGAAACGAGGATGTCGGTCAGATGTCCGCTTGGTATGTATTGGCGGCATGTGGTTTGTATCCGGTTTGTCCGGGAGATACTCGCTATGAGATATCCAGCCCGGTTTTTGAGAAGACCGAGATCCAGGTTGGTGAAGGGAATACATTTATCATACGAGCCAACCGAAATACCCCGGAAAACACCTATATCCAATCCGCTAAATTAAACGGGATGGATTATACGAGATGCTATCTTGATTATAAGGATATTATGAAAGGTGGCGTACTAGAATTGGAGATGGGCCCCGAGCCGAATACAAATTGGGGCGTGAATAATTAATCAGTAAATAAAATAACATGAAACTCAATACTTTTTATAAACAGGGGGCGGCTTTAGCCCTCTGTTTAACCCTCTCTTTCCCTGTTTTTGCGGAGAAAGACTTGGTACAATACGTAAATACTTTGCAAGGAACAAACTCGACTTACGAATTGAGTTGGGGAAATACCTACCCGACTACGGCGGTTCCCTATCCCATGAATAGCTGGTCTCCACAGACCGGGAAGAATGGTGATGGTTGGAAATACCAATACTCGGCCACTACGATCCGGGGTTTCCAACCGACGCATCAATGTAGCCCTTGGGTGGGAGATTACGGGGTATTCTCTTTGATGCCTGTATCGGAATTGGTTGTTGATGAGTCCAAACGGGCGACTCCGTTCTCTCATGATAAGGAAATTGCCAAGCCTCATTATTATAAGGTTACGTTGGAGAATGGTATTACCACGGAGTTCTCTCCAACTACCCGTTCCGCTCATTTCCGTTTTTCCTTTCCCGCGAAGGGAGACGCTTTTCTCGTACTGGATGGCTATACGAAAACCAGTCAGGTACAAATCGATGTAGCGAACCACCGGATCACCGGCTATGTACACAATGGGGCTTTCTCTCCGAAGACACATAAGAATTATTTTATCATTCAATTTGATAAGCCTTTCGTTAGCTATGGTACATGGGAGAATCGTAAGAATACGATCCAGAAGAATAATTTGAGCCGGGAAGGGGAAGGAATCGGTGCCTATGTACAATTCGCGAAAGGCTCTAAGGTACAGGCCAAGGTATCTACCTCTTATATCAGTCCGGAACAAGCGGAGGTTACGATGACTCGTGAGCTAGGTAAGCACTCATCGGTAGAAGTGACGAAGCAAGCGGCTGCTGACGTATGGAACCAGCTATTGAATCGTGTGTTGGTGGATGGTGGAAGAGAGGAGGATATGAAAACCTTCTACTCCTGCATGTTCCGTGCCAATTTGTTTTCCCATAAGTTTTATGAGGAGAAAGAGGATGGTTCTCCTTACTACTATAGTCCGTACGATGAGAAGATTCATGATGGATATATGTTTACCGATAATGGTTTTTGGGACACTTTCCGTTCCCAGTTCCCGCTGACCAATATCTTGCACCCTACGATGCAGGGGCAATATATGCAAGCCTTGCTAGACGCTCAGGAGCAATGTGGCTGGTTGCCTTCTTGGTCGTTCCCGAGTGAGACCGGCGGGATGGTCGGGAATCACTCGATCTCTTTATTGACGGATGCTTGGGTGAAGGGTATCCGCACTTTCGATCCGGAGAAAGCCTTGAAAGCGTATGCGCATGAGGCGATGAATAAGGGACCTTGGGGCGGTGCCAACGGACGGGTTCGTTGGAAGGATTATTATCAGTTGGGATATATACCTTATCCGGAATCCATGGGATCTACGGCACAGACGTTGGAATATTGCTATGATGACTTTTGTGCGTATCAGTTGGCGAAAATGACTGGGAATAAGTTTTATGAGGAGGTCTTTGCCCGCCAGATCTATAATTACAAGAATGTGTACGATCCTTCTGTCGGTTTTATGAGAGGTCGTAAATTGGATGGTAGTTGGGCGGATTTCGATGCTTTCGAATGGGGCGGTCCTTATTGCGAGGGGAATGCTTGGCATTACAATTGGTCGGTTTTCCATGATGTCCAAGGGTTGATCGATTTGACAGGAGGTGATGAGCGTTTCGTGGCGAAGATCGACTCTGTTTTCGCTTTACCCGGTATCGTGAAATATGGAACATACGGAACGAAAATTCATGAGATGCTGGAGATGGAATTGGCGAAGATGGGACAGTACGCCCAAGGTAATCAACCGATCCAGCATATGATTTACTTGTATAGTTACGCGGGTCAGCCTTGGAAGACGCAATATTGGATTCGTCAGGTGATGGATCGGTTATATAATAGCTCGGAAAATGGTTATCCGGGTGATGAGGATCAAGGCGGTATGTCTTCTTGGTACGTATTGAGCGCGTTGGGTATCTACAGTGTTTGCCCGGGGACGGATGAGTATGTATTGGGTAGCCCGAAATTCCGGAAAGCTACGATTACGATGGAGGATGGCAAGAAGTTCGTGATCGAGGCGAAAGGGAATAGTAAGGATAACGTATATATCCAAAACGCTACCTTGAACGGGAAGAGACATACACGTAATTATATCCATTACAGCGATATCGTGAATGGGGGCGTGCTGGAGCTTCAAATGGGCAATCAACCGGAGAAGACGAGAGGAACTGCGAAAGAGGATCGTCCTTTCTCGTTAAGTAAATAAGTTTTTGGCTGTAAAATCTGTATATTTGTCCCCGTAGTTCCTTGAAAACAAGGCTACGGGGAATTAATCATTAATATTCACTGATATGAATTGGATGAAAAAGGTAGCGGTAGCGTTGGTTTGTTTGCTTCCGCTCGGTTTACAGGCAGCGAAGGTAGATACTTTGCAAGTGAAAAGTCCTTCGATGAATAAAAGTATAGAGGTAGTCGTGGTAAGTCCGGATATGGCCGCGACGGAAGCGTGTCCGGTGATTTATTTGTTACATGGCTATGGCGGTAACGCTCGTACATGGGTCGGTATCAAGCCGGATCTACCTAAGATCGCTGATGAGAAGGGTATCTTTTTCGTATGCCCGGATGGTAAGAATACGTGGTATTGGGATAGCCCTTTGAACGCTGATGTACGGTATGAGACTTTCATCTCGGATGAGTTGGTGAAATACGTGGATTCCCATTATAAGACAGTGGCCGATCGTAAGGGACGTGCTATTACTGGTTTGAGCATGGGTGGACATGGCGCTATGTGGAATGGCCTTCGTCATAGCGATGTTTTCTCCGCGGCGGGAAGTACCAGCGGTGGCGTGGATATCCGCCCTTTCCCGAAAAACTGGGAGATGAGCGTACAAATAGGTGAGAAAGCAAAATATCCGGAAAACTGGGAGAAGTACACGGTTATCAATTTGGTTCCAACCTTGAGGAAAGACCAGATCGCTTTGATCTTCGATTGCGGTGACAGCGATTTCTTTTTGGAGGTGAATAAGAACTACCACGAAGCGTTATTAAAACAAGGCATCGACCACGACTTTATCACTCGCCCGGGTAATCACGATTCACAATACTGGAATAATTCTATTGATTACCAGATCCTCTTTTTCTGGAAACATTTCTTGAAGATGAAGGCCTTGTGATAAGACCGTTTGGCGATTTGACATTTTGACATTTTGTAAACTGAAGTCCCGGAGAACCGATTTTTCCGGGACTATGTACGACTCATTGCCAAATACGCAAGAAAAAAACAATAATTCGTTCATTGATAATACAATACCGAAAAACCGCCTTTCATTCTAGCGAAAATAATTCATCCTAATTCATATCCATTGACTTCTTCGGGCTATCCGATAGGGTTACGACTGGGTTCTAACCGGGTTACGATGCCTATTCACGACTATTGACAACCCTATTCGTGACTGTTTATAATGCCTAACGGCAGTATTGGCGTCGCCCAACGCGACTATACGTGTAGGCTTTTGTCGCCTTTCGTGCTTAAAAACGGGAATACTCTCACTTAAAAGGGCGTTTTATAGCCCCTCACGTCTACTGGTTGGGGCGATTCAAACGAATGCCTTGTCACGATTCGCATTCGAAAAGAAGCATAAAGAAAGTTTCCCGCTGTTATACTCCATATGTACGCTAATTTTCGTACTTTTGCCTCTTGAATCTTGAATATACGAAAGCGATGAATTATCAGATAGATGCTCCGGGTTCCGCTATCCGGACTACCGTAAAGCTTCCCGCTTCTAAAAGTATCAGTAACAGGGCATTGATCTTGAATGCGCTAAGTTATAGCGCATATGATGTGGAGAACTTATCCGATTGCGATGATACAAATTTGATGGTAAAGGCATTAAACTCGAACGATCGGGATTTTAATGTGGGTGCGGCGGGTACGACGATGCGTTTCCTTACTGCTTTCCTCTCGAAGGTGGTGGGCGAATGGACGATTACGGGAACCGAACGCATGAAGAACCGTCCGATCAAGGTGTTGGTGGATGCGCTGAACGCTTTAGGCGCCCGGATCGAGTACATGGAGAAGGAGGGTTATCCTCCTTTGCGTATTTTCGGAAGCGCCTTGCAAGGCGGAGAGATTTCGCTACCGGGAAATGTTAGCTCTCAATATATATCCGCTATCTTGATGATCGCCCCGTTAACAGAAAATGGGGTTACGTTGCATTTGGAGGGCGCTATTATCTCTAGGCCCTATATCCATATCACCTTGCAATTGATGGAGCAATATGGAGTGAGAGCCTCTTGGACGGAGAATACGATCAAAGTACTTCCCCAAGAGTATAAGCCGATTCGTTTTACGGTGGAATCCGATTGGAGTGCCGCTTCTTATTGGTATGAGATCATGGCGTTATCGAAAAATGCTGAGATCGAATTGTTAGGTTTATTCAAGAATAGCTTGCAGGGAGATGCCGCCGGAGCGAAGTTGTTCGCTCAATTGGGAGTGGGCACTACTTATACGAAACGTGGAGTCGTGTTAAAGCATACTGGAAATATCTGTGAGAAGTTGGTTTATAACTTCGTGAATGAACCGGATTTGGCTCAAACCTTTGTGGTGACTTGCGTGTTATTAAATATCCCTTTCCGCTTTACGGGACTTCAGTCATTGAAGATCAAGGAGACGGATCGGATCGAGGCATTGAAGACAGAGCTTCGTAAATTAGGTTATGTGTTGACGGATCGCAATGATAGCATCTTGGAGTGGAACGGTGAACGCAGGGAACCGGAGTCGCATCCGGTAATCGCCACTTACGAGGATCATCGGATGGCTTTGTCATTCGCTCCCGCCGCTTTGGTACGTCCCGAGGGGATAGAGATCGCCCACCCGCAAGTGGTCAGCAAGAGTTATCCCCATTATTGGGAAGATCTTAAGGCCGCTGGTTTCTCTATTAGGGAATCAGCCCTTTAATTTTCAGTTTTCAATTCTCAACTTTCAATTGAATTATGTGGTACATTGTCATAAGTCTTATAGGTCTGGGTGTCGTAGCCGCTATCGCCGGGTATTTCCGGAATAAGAAACTTCAGAAGATGCTGGAACGGGGGGAGATCTCGGAGATCCCCGAGGCACAGGAGATTCCGGAGGTTTGCTGCGGACAACATGAGACTTGCGAGCGGGATAGTTTATTAGCCGCCGTCAGCAAGAAAATCGAATATTATAACGATGAGGAACTGGATCGGTTCCAAGGAGTGGAAGCGGACGCTTACGATGAGGAAGCCGTTGAGGAGTTTAGTGAAGTGCTTTATACCCTCCGGGAAGTGGAGGTGGCCGGTTGGCTCCGTAGCCTGCAATTGCGAGGGATCAATTTGCCAGATGCCTTGAAGGATGAGGCATTCTTGATCATTGGCGAACGCCGTACTCATTAATTTAGGAAACGAATCATATGGATTTATTGCAATATGCCTTTTTTCAGAACGCCTTGATCGGGAGCTTGCTAACCGCTATCGCTTGTGGGATTGTCGGGACTTACATCGTATCCCGCCGGTTGGTATTTATCAGCGGAGGGATCACGCATGCTTCGTTCGGTGGTTTGGGCTTGGGTTTTTATCTGGGAACAAACCCGATCTTGATGGCGATGTTGTTCTCCATCCTCTCCGCTTTTGGCGTGGAGTGGGCGAGCAAGACGCAAAACGTAAGGGAGGATTCCGCTATAGCGGGCGTATGGTCGCTGGGTATGGCTTTGGGAGTGATCTTCATCTTTCTTACCCCGGGGTACGCCCCGAATCTATCTGCTTATTTATTTGGTAATATATTAACGATCTCTACGGCCGATATCTTATGGATTTTAGGGTTGGTGGTATTGTTGATACTCATATTCTCCCTTTTCCTCCGTGAGATTGTTTACGTGGCATTCGATCGTGACTTCGCTGTCACGCAAGGCCTACCGGTAAAATGGATCGAGTATACGATGATGTGCTTTATCGCCATGACAATTGTTCTTTCGATCCGTTTGGTAGGGATTATGCTATTGATGAGTTTGCTGACCTTGCCTCAAATAACGGTGAACCTGTTTACTTCCGACTTCAAGAAGATCATGTGGGGAAGTATCGCGATCGGCTTTCTGGGTTGCGTCTCCGGACTGGTTCTTTCTTATTTCCTGAACGTGCCTTCCGGTGCGTTTATCATCTTGTTTTTGGTGGTCCTCTTTTTGGCCTTGAAAGCAATAAAACCGTTGTTACGGCGTTAATTAAAGAATGAAAAAAGGGTTTTATTACATAGTGGCGTTATTAACGGTACTCTTGCTTTGGTCGTGCAGCACGAAGAAGAACACGAAAGCGAGCCGTTTTTATCATGCCTTTACGACCCGTTATAATATTTATTTCAATGGAAAACAAGCCTTTGACGAGGCACTGAAAAGCCAACAGGACGGATATAAAGAGAACTATTCCGACAGGATCTATATGTATCCGATTAGCGCCCAGCCTAAAGACAAAGCCGAGCCGGGCGGCCCTTTCGACCGGACGATCGAGAAAAGTAATAAAGCTATTAAACTACACTCCATAAAAGCGAAACCGGCCAAGAAACCGGGCTGGCGGAATAATCCCAAACTACGTGCTATCCAAGAACAAGAGGAGTATAACCCTTTCTTAAAGAATAGTTGGCTGATCATGGGACAGGCGCAATTCTACAATGCCGATTTCCTGCAAGCCTCCGCTACCTTTTCCTATATAGCTCGTCATTACGCGAAGGACGAGGAGGTCGTGGCCGAGGCCCGTTTGTGGCAAGCCCGTTGTTATTCCGAGATGGGTTGGTTCTATGAATCCGAGGATATCTTGGATAAGATGAACAAGAACGGTATTCCTGCTTCCGCTTTGAAGCAATATGCGGCGGTGTATGCCGATTATTTGATCAAGAACGGGCAGTTCGAGGATGCCATCCCTTATCTGAAGACCGCTATCAAGGCGGAGAAAAACCGGAAGCAACGTACCCGGATGAAGTATCTTTTGGGACAAATCTATGCGGATCAAGAATTAGATGGCTTGGCTTATAAGACCTTTGGTGAGGTAGCCCGTTCGAATCCTCCGTATGAGTTGGAATTTGCCTCACGTATCCGTCAGACAGAAGTATTCTCGGGTACGAATTACTTGAAAGTGGTGAAGATGCTCGAGAAAATGGCGAAAAGCCAAAAGAATAAGGATTATCTGGATCAAGTATACTATGCTTTAGGAAATGTATACCTCAGCCGGGAAGATACGGTGAATGCCATAAAGAACTATCAACTCGGTATCGATAAGAGTACATTGAATGGAATGGATAAGGCGATCTGCCAGATAAAGCTGGGAGATATCTATTTTACGATGCGGGATTACGTGAAAGCGCAACCTTGCTTTAGCGGAGCCTTAGCCGGAATTCAAAAGGAATACAAGGATTATGAACGGGTTTCTAAATTGTCGGCGATTCTGGATGAATTGGTCGTGCATGTAGAAGCGGTCCATCTTCAAGACAGTTTGCAAGCCTTGGCTAAATTACCGGAAGCGGAGCGGTTAGCGATTATCGATAAGAAGATTGAGGAGGTAAAGAAAGAAGAGGAAGAGGCGAAAGCCTTGGCTGAGAAGGAGGCTTATCTGGCCGAGCAGGAAGCGAAAGGCACCGGAATCGACCGTCCCGGTACGGAAACCAACGTTGTTGTCTTGCCGAACGCGTCCGGTGGAGCGTCTTTCTATTTCTATAACCCTCAGACCGTAGCGCAAGGAAAGACACAGTTCCAGCGTAAATGGGGACGTCGTCCGTTGGAAGATCACTGGCGCCGCCGTAAGAAGGAACTCTCTACCTTTAATGAGAATCTGGATGAGGAGATGCTGGCCGAGGGAGATTCCACCCAAATGGTAGGGCCGGACGGTGAGCCGTTGCCGACCGATTCGATAGGCGGTGATCTGCCGGCTGTTGCCGCCGATGATCCGCATACCCGTGAGTATTATCTACAGCAGCTACCTTTCACGCAAGAGGATATAGACGCTTCTAACATTATTATTATAGACGGTCTTTACAATATGGCGATGATCTATAAGGATAAGTTGGAGGATATCCCCTTATCTGTCGAGGCGTTCGAGAATTTGGAACGCCGTTTCCCGGATCATGAGCACCGTTTGGAGAGCTATTATCAAGTATACTTGATGGCCTTGAAAACCGGAAATACAGCGTTGGCTACCGAGTATAAGAATAAATTAATGAACGCCTTCCCGGAAAGCGATTATGCGGTAGCTGTGGCTGATCCGAATTACGAGTATAATATCCGCATGATGGATGTGGTACAAGACTCGATCTATCAAGCTACTTACGACCGCTATCTGGAAAGCGATACAGCGTATGTACGTAAGAGTTTCCGGTACGTAAGCGAAAAATATCCATTGGCTACATTGATGCCTAAATTCATGTTCTTGGATGCGTTATCATATGTGCAGGCCGGGGATGCGGAAGGCTTTAAGAATGCCTTGAAAGCGCTGGTCGAGAAGTATCCGAACGCGGATGTCACGGAACTGGCCGGGGAGATGTTGAAAGGTGTTCTTCGGGGACGTGCCTTGGTGCAGGGCGGTGTGAAAGGTATGAGTTGGAACTTACGATTCGGTTTGGGCGAGGATGGTATGTTATCTGCCGAGGATTCGGCCCGTGTATTTAATCCGGAACGGAACACGCCTTATCAGATGCTTTTGGTATATCCTACGGGTAGCGTAGATCAGAACCAGTTGCTATTCGCTGTCGCCGCTTATAACTTCGCGAACTTCATGGTGAAAGAGTTTGATTTGGCTTTGGAGCAGGCCGGCCCGATCAGTATGCTGGCGATTAAAGGATTTATTAGTTTTGATGAGATTATCCAATATTATAAGATGATATACGGTAAGGATGGCTATGCTACGGCCTTGAATAAAGCGGTTGCCGTGTTACCGATCTCTGATGATAATTATGAGACCTTGATGCGTGGCAAGACCTTGGATGAATATATCACCTTCTTCGATGAGAGCTTCGGTGAGGAATTACCGGATCTGGCAGGTCGTTGGAAAGTCCGTATGGAAGCCGCTAAGGAGGAGGAGGCGACTGAAGATGAAATGATCACGGAGGAAGAAGCCGAAGTGCCGGAAGAGGCAGATGAATTGAAACCAGAAGCTGAACCGGAAAAGCAACCTATTACAGAGCCGGAGGAGGAACAACGGCCTGTTCAAGAACCTGTTCGACAGCCCGCTATACCAGTCGTCCCGGATACGATTGAGGTCCCTGCGTTTGACAAACCGGAGATCCAGCGTGTCGATACCCTTCGTAAGGATACGGTTCCTGTTGTTCAGCCGGCGGTTGAGGATCAAGGCATGACCTTGAAAGAAATCCAAGAGATCCGTAAACGGGAAGCTGCGGAAGAAGAAGCCCGCAAGGAAGAGGCTCGTAAGGCTTTCGAGGCTCAGCAAAAGGCGGATAAGGAATTACGTGAGCAGAAAGCGAAAGAACAGGAAGAACTTCTCAAGAAGCAAGCGGAGGAAGAACGTGCCCTGTTGAAAGCGAAGGCTGATCGAGAGAAACAGCTGGAAGCCGACCGTAAAGCCAAGCTGAAACAAGCGGAAGCGGATCGTAAGGCGAAACTGAAAGCTCGTGAGGACCTTCGTAAGGAAAAGGAACGTGCTTATAAGCAACGCTTGAAAGAGAAAGAAAAAGAGCGTAAGGAGAAGGAGCGCTTATACAAGCAGAAATTGAAAGAGAAAGAAAAAGCCCGCAAGGAAGCCTTGCGGGAAAAGGAAAAGGCCGCCCGGGAAAAGGCCCGGAAGCGTTAATTGCATTAGATATTAATAGGTAAGAATTTCCAATCCTGTCTCTGTCATCAAGAAGGTATGTTCCCATTGGGCGGAGGGTAGTTCATCCTCGGTGATGACTGTCCAACCGTCTTCCTCGTCGATAAATACTTTCCAAGTACCCATGTTAATCATAGGCTCGATCGTAAAGACCATACCCGGAACTAAAAGCATCCCAGTTCCTTTCCGTCCGAAATGACAAACTTCCGGTTCCTCATGGAATTCCAGACCGACGCCATGTCCGCATAAATCCCGTACGACAGAGAATCCGTTTTTCTCCGCATGCTTTTGAATAGCGTTGCCTATATCACCGACGAATCCGAACGGCTTCGCCGCTTTTATACCGATCTCCAGACATTCCTTGGCGACCTGTACCAATTTCTGCTTTTTCGGAGATACGTTCCCGATCATGAACATGCGGGACGCATCCGAATAATAACCATCTAAAATCGTTGAGACATCCACATTAATAATGTCACCGTCTCTTAGGATCTCCTTCTCACTGGGAATACCGTGACAAACGACCTCGTTGATAGAGGTACATACACTTTTAGGGAACCCCTCATAGTTTAAGGGGGCTGGAATCGCTCCATGCCCTACCGTATAATCATACACCAATTTATCGATAACAGCTGTAGACATACCTTCTTTAATCTCCTTCTGGATTAAATCCAGCACCCCTGTATTGATCACGCTACTTCTGCGGATGCCCTCAATCTGCTCTGGAGTCTTGATAAGCTTGCGGGTGGGTACTAAATGTCCTTTATTTTGGATATATAGGATTTTCTTGTCTAATTCGGTGAGAGGTTGCCCCTTGATAGGCTTCCAATTGTTTACTGTTCTACGTGACATATTAATTCGTTTTACTCAAAATGTAGTGTAAAGGTATGACTTTTTAAGATACCCTGTCTTGTAGATACTCTTTATTTATCCAAATAGCTCTTCTTGAAGATATCTATACAAAGAAGGAATAAGGATAGTAACAACGGCCCGAAGATGATCCCCATAAATCCGAATAAGGACAACCCGATTACGACTCCGAAGACGGTGATTAACGGATGTATATCCGCCAACTTCTTTTGTAGGATAAAACGAATCAGATTATCGACGTTCGTAATGACAAGCAAGGCATAAATAGCCAATCCCAAGGCATGTACCCAATCTCCGTTTAAAGCCATATAAGCCGCCAACGGAACCCAGACCAATGCGGTCCCTACAATGGGAATGATCGTAGCGATACAAGTGAGAAACCCAAATAACAGCGGATCGGGAGTCTGAAAGATAAAGTAACCGATCACCGCTACGATACCTTGTATAACCGCCAAAAGAGGGATACCTATGGCGTTTGATTTTACGATCATATTGATCTCGTTGAGTACCTCATCCTTGTTTTGATCACTGAAGGGGAATAAGGTGTATAGATAGTTTTCCATTTTTCTTCCGCCTATCAGCATGAAGTACAGAATGAAAATCAAGACGACGACATTTACGGCGAAACTGCTTATGCTACCCACTAAAAACTGTCCGATTTGTGGGAGTATAGAGGCCGCTTTTAATAAGTTTCCTCTATCCAGTACATCAAACCCGGTCTTTTCCTGAACTAGATCCGCTATATGTTGGCCTGTATTTAGCAGTACAGTCGGGTCTAAATTAATATTTTGAGTTTTGTTGATTACCAACCAGATCGCCAATGTGATTGGGATTAAGAAACATAAGATTGTTTCCCCCAGTAACAGTAAAGCTGCAAAAGCCGGTCTCATATTTAGCTTTTCTGTCAGGTGGAACATCTGTCCACGCAGCAATATATAGATGGTGAATGCTCCAAGTATACCTCCAAGAAACGGGGTAATCTTAAAAAATAGAATTACCCCTAGTCCTAATATAATGGTGATCAATGAGTATCTCCAGTAATGTTCTTTTACGTTTTCCATATACATTCATGCCCTTATTTATCTAAAAACAAGATAGGAGAAGTCATTGTTTATTGGATTTCTTATTCTTTGGAGAGCCGTTTACCTTCGATGAAGGTCTCTTGAATCTCTATATCGTTGTTGAAAATGATGATATCGGCATCCTTTCCTTTCTCCAATGTTCCTTTACGGTCTAAAATACCCATTAGGCGGGCTGGGCTTTCGGAAGCCATACGAACAGCGTCGTGCAATGGAATTTCCGCTTTCTCGACTAAGGTACGGATCAAGCGGATTCCGGTAGCTATACTTCCTGCGATAGCTGAGCGATCGGCTAATTTACATACGCCTTCCTCGATAATTACCCGGGAGTCCGGAAAATGTTCCGTACCGTTATCGCAAGCGGCGGCGGCCATTGCGTCCGTGATTAAGGACGTACGTTCTACCCCTTTGATTTGATATACCAACTTTAAGATTGCTGGTGGTACGTGGATACCATCGGCTACAACTTCAACGGTCATATCTTTCATGAGATAAATACCTTCTACTGTTCCTTCATGTTTATACTCACGGTCTTTATGGACGGAAGTCATGGCATTGTAGAAGTGGGTAGCATGGGTGAATCCGGCTTCGTATGCTTTTTTCACTTGGAGATAATCGGCTGTGGTGTGGGCTAGTGAAACCAACACACCATGAGCTGACGCATATTTACCGAATTCCAAAGCCCCGTCAAGCTCGGGGGCGGCGCTCCAGCGTTTAATACATTGGGTACTGTTTAGTAATTCCTTATATTCTTGGGGATCGGGCGGGTAAATATAATTAGGGTCTTGTCCGCCTTTCATAGCCATATTCAAATAGTTGCCTTCGAGATGTAATCCCATGATGCGGGCTCCCTGTTCCGGGTGGTTCATGATGTGCTCGCAGGTCTTGATCGCTTCCCGGAAGGTATCGATAGGGGCAGCTGCCAATGTAGAATATAAAGCCGTTGTTCCCTGTAAAGCATGTGCTCTTGTGATCGCATAGAACGCTTTCGGGGTAGCTTCCGTGAAATCATGTCCGTTGCCGCCGTGTACATGCGTGTCGATACAGCCGGGAGCCACATAATATCCTTTTGCGTCGATGATCTCCGCATGAGGAATCTCCCGGTTTTGCCCGGTGATCTCCACTATTTTCCCATCCGAGATGATGATTTGCCCGTTTGGTAGGAGGCCCGAAGGAGTTAATACTTTTGCGTTTATGATTTTAAGAAATGCGCTTTCCATATATCTTGTTTTTAGTCTTTTGGAATCAGTAATAAGTTATCCTTATAGGACAACGGGGGATTATATTGGATTTCCCGGTTGCCCCTCGGGGTAGCGGATCGTAAGAGTGGTGACTGGCCGATTATCTCGTAAATAGCTTGTCCTAATAAAGGATCCTTCAAATCTCCGAATTCAGCTAGATCACTCTTGAATTCATCAATAGCTATATCGGGATGAAATCCGTCTTCATAATCAGCTTCCCGATCCTTATTATAAATATGGAAAGTGACGGGAGAAAGTATCCAGCCATATTTTTTAGATTCATTGTAGATCGTCATACCGACGGTCTTGCCAAAAGTCTGCTTACCGATAACCCGAACGTCTAGATAAGATCGTAGCGAGTTAATGATAAGTTCGGAGGCAGAAGCCGTAGTTGAACCTGTCAAAACAAATAGCCGTTGTAGGTTTAAGTTTCCCGCCATGACCTCGGTCGTTTTGAGCAAAGGCAAGGTCTCATTTTTATTGGAGTTTTTATCGTTATACTCCATGATACATAAAGGTTCTCCTAAAACGTTTTCACGGACTAATAGCGAAGCCAGTAATTGGGCGCAATTGACAAGCCCACCCCCATTATAGCGTAAATCAAGTACGAACTCATTGACGTTGCGGCTTTTGAATTTTTCGAAGAGTTGTTGCAAATAAAGATTATAACTAGTGTCGCTATAATCGTATTCATCTGGTCCGGAGGCGAAATGGTTGTACATCAAATAGCCGATTCGCTTATTGCCATATGTGTATACGGAATCTTTTAGGAATGGGGTGTCTTCTACCGTTCGGGATGCGTTCAAGGTAACTCTTCGGGTGGAGACGAATCCCTTGGTGTTTCCTATTTCTTTTCCTAGTTGGAGGGATACGCTGCCTCCGCTTCTCAATACATCATAGTCTTGGATAGAACCCAAGGAGCCGTTTACGCCAAGTATCCAGTCTCCCCGTTTCAATCCGGCTTCTTCGGCGGGTGAATCCTTTAATACATAAAGGACAATGGCTATTTTATAGGTACTGCCTCCGTCTTTAAGGTTGGAAGTCGCGAAATCGAATCCATATGAGTTGTTTGCGTCGTAAATGCTCTTTGTTACGGTCGCTTTCTCTAATTGGGAAAAGTAATGATGACCTTCAGGAAGATCTTTCCCGTCTTTATCGGATAACAGGCCCTTGAAGAAGGTCTCCGGATCAAGACTAAAGTCCAAGGAACTTTTATCCGGGAACTCGGAATACCAAAGATAATTCTCTCGCATCGTTTGCTCGATCCATTGATTTACTTCATTGTCGGTTGCCGGAATATCGATATCATCTTTCTCGCAAGCGGAGAATGCTAAAAGGCCAAGGATAACGATCGTATAATACTTATAATTCATAGTGGATATATATTAAAAACAGCCCTTCTCTCAATAACGGAAAAGGGCTGTTGATATTGTTAAGGACAAATATACGCTATATTTTCTTCTCGATAACCGCTTGAACAACATTTAATACATAATCGCCCAGCTTTTCACTTTCACTAACCATGTCCATGTAATAAACGCCATCTTGATATTGGTACAGCTTATTGTTGATATCTTCGATATTCCGGCTCTTCAACTGGTTACGGTAGTTGTTGATCTCGTTCTCTATGTTATAAGAAGGATTGATATCATCATGCACGAGCTCCGGCTTATGCAGAATTACGTTCATGCGGCTTAACGCCCCGGATACCAATTCGAACATATGATCCAGATGCTTGTTTTGCTCCTCCGTGAATTCGGATTTGAACTCGTTTCTGCGTTTGATACTTCGGGCAAGGTTATTACAAGAATCCGCTATACTCTCGATTTCCGAGACGGCACGTAGCATGATACGGATTTCTTCCTTACTTTCAGAACTCAAACGGCCTTCCGATACTTCAGTCAAGTAATTCGCGATCTCGATCTCCATGCGGTCGCTGATATTCTCGTATTTCTCTACACGGCTATACGTCTTGAGGAAGGTCTCCTCATTCTTCTCGTAAAATAATTCTTTCACCATATTAAACATCCTAGCCGTACGCTCGGCGAATAATGAGATTTCTTTATGAGCTTGTAGGATGGAAAGCTCGGCGGTGGATAACATACCTCCCGTGATATAGCGAAGGCGGTATTCCTCGTCTTCCACCTTGGGCTTGATAAGCGTACATACGGTCTTTTCGATCAAGCTTACGAACCAGATCATAATGAAAGTATTACTGATATTGAATGCAGTGTGGAACGCTGCCAGTTTAAAGGATACCGCCACAGCCGGATCACTGACCTTCATTACATGGGTAACAAACCATGAGACGGCATTCGTGAAAGGGTAGAAGAGCACCAAAACCCACATGACACCGAAAACGTTGAAAACAAGGTGCGCTAACGCGGCTCGTCGTGCTTGTGTGTTTCCGGTTAATGCGGCTAAGTTGGCCGTAATCGTGGTTCCGATATTCTCGCCTAATACCAAAGCGACTCCCAAATGATAATCGATCCAGCCGTTGGCGCACATAATCAATGTAATAGCCATCGTGGCGGCGGAGGCTTGTACGATCATGGTTAAGATCGCTCCGATAAATAAGAACAAGATGATGGAGAAAAATCCCATATCCGTATAATTCTGCACGAAAGCCAGCATTTCCGGATTCGCTCCGAGGTCCGGGGCGTTTGCCTTTAAACTTTGAAGGCCCATGAACAGGAACGCGAAACCAAAAACAAATTCACCAATTGATTTACGAGAGCTTTTTCCTGAGAAGAAGAGTGGGAGAGCGAAAGCTAAAAGGGGAAGGGCGAATGCGGCGATATCGACCTTGAAACCGAGGGCGGAGATAAGCCATGCCGTTACCGTGGTTCCGATGTTGGCACCCATAATGACTCCGATGGATTGGGTCAATGTCAAGAGTCCGGCATTCACGAAACTCACGACCATAACCGTCGTAGCCGATGATGATTGGATAAGAGCCGTTATTAACACCCCGGTGAGCATACCGGTTACTCTGTTCGTGGTCATCGCGGTTAGTATTCGCCGTAAACTGTCACCCGCAAATTTTTGTAACCCTTCACTCATGATCTTCATTCCGTACAAGAACAGCGCCAAGGAGCCGATCAGCCGGAGAAAATCAAAAAAAGAATAGTCCATTTAAATTACGTTTAAGTGGATTGTATATCCGATTAATATTCCTAACTTTAGGGGGCGAATTTACAAATAATAACTGAGATAGTATGTCTGAGACAATAACAATTTACTGCAAAAATAATAATACCTACAAGGATGTACCCATTGGTTCTTCGTTGTTGGACATTTATACGGCGGTTGGCGCTCCGCTTCGGTACAGGCCGATGAACGCGCAAGTGAATAATAAGACGGAAAGCTTGAACTTCCGTTGCTGGCAACCGAAGGATATCGAATTTATCGACTATACTCAATTATCCGGATTGAGAACCTATGTCCGCTCGCTTTGCCATATATTTTCCAAGGCGGTGTATGATATTTGGCCGACGGCGACCTTAAATCTGGAACATCCGGTATCGAAAGGTTACTATTGCGTGATCCATAACGGCAAGAACATCGATCTGGAGACGATCGAGAAGATCAAGAAACGTATGTGGGAGTTGATTGACGCGGATCTTCCTTTCCTCCATAAGAGTGTCCGTACGGTGGATGCCGCCGTATTGTTCAGGGAGCGGGGTATGAATGATAAGGCTCGCTTAATAGAGACGGCGGGATTGCCTTATACCTCTTATTATGAGTTGGAAGGTTATATCAACTTCTTTTATGGCTGTTTAACCCCTTCGACCGGCTATATCCAATTGTTTGACTTGGAACCGTATATGGATGGCGTTTTGCTCCGTATCCCGAAGCAGACCGATCCGATGGAATTGCAGCCTGTCATCAAGCAGGATAAGATGTTCGAGGCTTATAAGGAACACCTTACATTGCAGCGGACTGTCGGCTTAGATAATGTGGGGGATTTGAATTTAGCGATAGAGAAAGGCCGCTCTCAGGATATAATCCTTGTCTCTGAGGCGATGCAGGAAAAACAGGTTGCCAAGATCGCCGAAAAGATCGCCGATGGATATAAAGAGGGCATCCGTATCGTCTTGATCTCCGGCCCTTCTTCTTCGGGAAAGACTACGTTTTGCAAGCGTTTGCAAGTACAATTGACGACTAACCTGCTTCATCCGGTAGGAATTTCTTTGGATGATTATTTCTTGAATCGGGAAGATACACCGAAAGATGAGCATGGCGAGTATGATTTTGAATCTTTGTATGCGCTGGATTTACCTTATTTTAATAAGGATTTGAAGAAGTTGTTATCCGGGGAAGAGATCGATTTGCCGACTTTTAATTTCGAGACCGGCCAACGGGTTTTCAAAGGGAAGAAGCTTAAGCTTCGTGAGAACTCGATCTTGGTGATAGAAGGTATCCATGCCTTGAATCCGGAGCTGACGGAGTTTATCGACGATAAATATAAGTATCGGGTGTATGTCTCGGTCTTGACCTCTATCTCCTTGGATAACCACAACTGGATACCCACGACGGACAATCGCCTGCTGCGCCGTATCATCCGGGATTATCGCTTTAGGGGATATTCGGCGGAAGATACGATCAACCGTTGGCCGAGTGTTCGCCGGGGTGAGGACAAATGGATCTTTCCCTATCAGGAGAATGCGGACGCTATGTTTAACAGCGCCATGTTGTATGAGCTGGCCGCCTTGCGCAAATTCGCGGAACCGATCCTCGCACAAGTGCCGGAGAGTAGTAAGGCGAATGCGGAGGCGTATCGTTTGCTCCGTTTCCTCCGCTACTTTAATTACATCCCGACGGAGGAACTTCCCGGAACTTCCTTGCTCCGTGAATTCTTGGGGGGAGGAAGCTTCAAGTACTAGGTAGAATCAGACTCTATAAAGCCTTTAAAAAAAGACGTACGTGTTTTTCCGAAAACATGTACGTCTTTTTTTGAAAACACGTACGTGTTTTTTTTGAGGTCATACTTACTTTGCCGATGCAGTATATATCCTATGTCCGGAGAAGATATACTTCAAGTGGCATCGAAGTATATCTTCGAAAAAAGACCACTTCGCCTTTTTGTATTATCTTTATCGCCAACAAATAATACGCA
>NZ_QTMJ01000007.1:224111-226906 GCF_003635485.1 Parabacteroides sp. AF19-14
CACCTTTCGCCGGAGACAATCGGGAGGTCTTCAAGATCGGCGTGAACTTCTCCTCTGAAACCCGCAATATTGAGAAGTGGCTGGTAAGGTAAAAAGCCTGCTTTTATCCATATATACTTACTTTGCCGATGAAGTATATATCCTATGCCCGGAGAAGATATACTTCAAGTGGCATCTAAGTATATCTTCTCCCTCAAAAAGGCTTCTCTAGTGAATAACTGATCACTTCCCAAGCCGTTAACTGACGGCTACCCCTACTCGTAAGTTATTCACTTGACAAGCCATAAACAGACAGTTTACAACTAGCGTAACAATCTGTTATTCAATGCATTTACAACAGAAATAAAAACCGTTCAAAAAAGTCGGACTTTCCAGCCGGAATATCCTCGCCTTTTTGTATTATCTTTATCGCCAACAAATAATACGCAGATGAAGAAAAACATTGTTTTCCTGTTAATTCTAATACCTATTATATGGATCTCTTGCGATGGAATGGGGCACCCAACCATAGACTTCCGGAAAGTAGAAAACCTTATGCCCCAACATCCGGATAGCGCCTTAATGCTCCTTGAACAAATAGAGAACAAAGAAAACCTACCCCGAAAAGATAAGGCGCATTATTATTTGCTGCTGACGGAAGCGAAAGATAAAAATTATATACCACACACTAGCGACTCTTTAATCGCAATCGCCACGGATTATTATGAAAAGACAGAATATGTGAACCGAAAAGCGAAGGCATGGTATTATAAAGGAAGAATAAACCAAGACTTGGGGCATCCATTAAAAGCACAGGAATACTACCTTAAGGCACTTCGGGATGAGGAGCAGGTAACAGATTACGCCCTGCTTGGCAGGATCAATAATAGCATAGGGATGCTCTATACATACCAAACTGTTTATGAGAAAGCATTGCCCTTTCAGAAAAGGGCTGTCGAGAATTTCCGCATGCTAAAGGATTCCATGGGACAGATATTCGCCTTACGAGACTTGGGGCGTACTTTCTCGATGCTCGGATACAAGGATAGTGCGATCATGAGTAATCAAGTAGCCATTTCCTTAATGGGAAAAGAAATTCTCCCCTCGGTTTATACTGAATTAGCAGATCTCTACGTATCTAGACAACAGATAGGAGAAGCATATGAATTATTACACATCGCCCTACGAAATATGGCAAAGCCACAGGCTAAATATCCAACATATCTGGTACTAGGTGAACTTTTTCAACAATGTGGGCAAATAGACTCAGCCCGTGTTTACCTGCAAGCATGCGCAGATTCCGCACCTTTGCCTAAGACACGTGCCGGAGGACTTTTCCAGTTAAAAGAAATCGCTTTCACTCAAAAGCAGTGGGAACTAGCAGCTTCATTATCCCATAGATACGAGTCGCTACGGGATTCTATAGAAAAGGAAATGCAGGCCGAATCTATCCGGAATGTACAAGCGTTCTATTCATATAATGACATTGAGCGAGACTTGTGGGAAGCACGACTTTACGCCTCCCAACAGAAGTTCTTTTATACTTTATCCATAATAGGCTGCCTTGTTCTACTAGTAGGAAGCATTTTCACGTTCATCCGTTATAGGCAGGAGCGAAAAAAAGCATTGCGACGATTAAAAGACAATGAGAAACAAATCCTTAAAAAAGAGCGAGAGATAAAAGACTTATCCTATGTCAGGGATAGTTTGGCACATGATATACAGGAATATAAAATAAAAGAACAACAACTAGCTCAAGAAAATGAAAAACAACTAAAAGAAACGAGTGAGCAACTAGAGCTAAAGCGTAAACAACTGGAGAAATTATCCCGTATCAAAGAAAGCCGGGAGCGAGACATATCCATCCTCAAAACAGAGAATTCCAATTTAAGAAACCAAGAGGAAACAAGGAAGGAGAAGTTAGCGCAATTACAGGTAGGACGATTGTATGACAAGTTTCGCTCCCCCATATCTTGGACTCCAACAAACGACGATTGGAACAAGCTTTTCGTTACGGTAGAAGCGTGTTTCCCAAACTTTGCGATAGATTTACAAAAGTCTGTTCCCTTGAACGAATCCGAGAAAAAGATCTGCTATCTGATCAAAATAGGGGTAAAGCCGGGGGCGATCGCGATCCTACTCAATTTGGGAAACGCCTCCATTTATCGAAAAAGATTATATGAGAAGTTAACTGGCAAGAAGGGAAATGCCAAAGATCTAGATCGATATATATCTAATTTATAGCACTATATAGAATATCAGCCAAGAAACTAAACAAAAAATGCACAAATCTTTTTTTCATAATTATGCTCTTGTTCATTTTTTGTTCATTTTCCTGTTGCTTTTTTACTGATCTTCGTCAACATGAAATCGTAGTCACACTACTAATAAAAGCAATAATAGCGTTATGAAAACACATTTGTTAGCCTTATGTATTCTTTTAGGATCATTTCTCTCCATCACATTTGCTTATGGAGATGACATCCCGGCACACGGGAAATGGGATGATGAACGTTATCGCTCCATCCCCGCATTACCTCCTACATTATCTATAGAAGGAAATATCTTAAGCATTCATTTCACGGAAGCATTAGATGATCTAACGATCCGCATCATGGATCATGCAAATAATATAATGTATGAGAATATACTTGCCGGAGAAACAGGAGATATTATCAACATTCCATTGGACGGGATAGAAACAGACACATACCAAGCGGTCTTGATTCATAAGTTAGGATGGCTAGTTGGAGAATTCGAGAATCAATAAAGCGTATGGCAATCCCTAAAATCATACATCAAGTCTGGGAGGGGCG
>NZ_QTMJ01000007.1:226916-231081 GCF_003635485.1 Parabacteroides sp. AF19-14
TCCCGAAAAGATAAGGCACATTATTATTTGCTGTTAACAGAAACACAAGACAAGACTTTTGTTAAGCATGAAACCGACTCGCTGATCGCGATCGCGACGGATTATTATGAGGAAACAGACGATCTGGAACGAAAAGCGAAAGCTTGGTTTTATAAGGGACGGATCAATCAAAACCTAAATCATCCATTGAAAGCGCAAGAGTATTTCTTAAATGCCTTACAGAATGAGGAGCAGATTGAAGACCATGCATTACTGGGGAGGATTAATAACGGTATAGGAATGCTTTATACCCAACAAGATGTATATGAACGAGCCTTGCTTTATCAGCAAAAGGCGGTCATGCATTTCAAGGCAATATCGGATTCTACCGGTCAAGTCTATGCACTTCGAGATCTGGGACGCATTTATGAGATAATCCACCAAAAAGACAGCGCTATCGCCTGTTATTCTAAAACTCTCGATTTGATGGTGAGCAGGAAGGTGCTCTCTGTTTATTCCGAATTATCGAGTCTATATGTACAAACAAAGACATACCCGGAAGCGGAACGTCTACTCCGTGAGATCATGGCAAACAAGCAGGCATTGGGAAATGATATTTATCCGTTCTATTTGACACTAGGCGAATATTATTATCAATGCGGTCAATTAGATTCAGCAAAGATCTATTTAGAACAATGCTTGGAAAAAGCGGTGCGATTGGACACGAGAGCGGGGGCTGTTTATCATCTATCCCAAATAGCCCTATCGACAAAACAATGGATCCTTTATGCGGAGTTGAGTCAACGATATGAAATGATGCGTGATACACTCGACCAGATAGAAGTCACGAATACGATTAGAGGCAGACAAGTTCTTTATGATGAACAGGATAAACAAAAAGCCCTAGCGGAAGAACGAGTAAAAACGGCCAATGCAAACCTACGGATGGTTGTAACCAGTCTTATTTGCCTTTTGATAGTTCTACCAACCACTTATCTTTTGTTTAAATATAAGAAAAGACAAAAAGACCTATTGAAAATTCAAGAAAAAGATCGGGAAAAGATTTTCTCTTGCGATAAGACCGTCTTAAAATATAAAGAGCAGATAGAGCATAATAAACAAATCATAGAGGTATTAAACAGATCTTTACAAGAGAAAGATCAGGAACAGCAAGAGCTCAAGAAGAAGCTGCGACAGGACTTCGAACAAAAGAACCAAGCATTGTATGCCCAAAAAGAACATCAGATTGAATTATTACAGAACCTAAAAAATTCATCTGTTTATAAAAACTTTCATGAAAACGAGGAATGGAAACCGTCTACCGAGGATTGGGAAGAGCTGTTTCAGCTTATAAACGCTATTTATCCGTCTTTTGCACAAAAACTTCAAGAAGCTTACCCTAAAATACCGATACAAATGGAACGGTTATGCTATTTAGTGAGAATCCATGTGAAACCCTCACGTCTTTCTATGTTATTAAACCATAGTAATATATCAGTCTTACGGAAAAGACTTTATCTGAAGATGAGCGGCAAAACAGGAAAAGCCTCCGATTTCGATCTATATATCAATGACCTATAGTCAGTGTTAGAAAATGAACAAAAACGAAAATGCCAATTGTTCATCCATGTTCATTGTTATTAGAGAATAAAGCTTTTCTTTTGCAAAAAGAAAAACAAAATATTATGAAAACAAAATTATTAACCTTATTGATGCTATTTGGCCTCTTTTCGCCACTGTCTGTTTATGGAGATAATGTACCAACTAAAGGCAAATGGCATGACGATTATTATCGCTCTGTCACTCCTGCTCCTCCAACAGTATCCATCGACGGAAATCTATTGAGCATACATTTTATCGATGCTCTAGATGATTTGACTGTTCAAGTTGTAAATGAACAAGGAGCTATCCTATATAACGAAGTAGTCTCCGGCGAAGCAGGTGAATGTGTATCCATCTCTTTAGATCAGGCTGGCACAGGATGCTTTTATGTAGTGTTAGAACATCGCCTAGGGCAGCTTATGGGAGAATTCATCATACAAAATAATTAGGTATTATTCTTTATCATATGCAAGCTTCAGGATTAAACAGTATCATATAGTTGATCTATCACTATTAACCAAAAAAGATCGTTAAACGTGATAATCACTGTACAGTGCCCCCAATGATACGTTTTTCCTGGATGCTTGCATTGAATTATGTTATTAGGAACTCTAAGTATAACCTTACAGAAATACTAAGTTTGTCATTAATCAAGAACTAATACATAATCTATAGAAGGAAATATCTTGAGTGTCCATTTCATAGATGCATTAGATGATCTAGCTATCCATATTATGGATAATACAGGTAATATAATGTATGAGAATGTACTCTCCGGAGGAACAGGCGATATTATCAACATTCCATTGGACGGAATAGAAACAAACACAGACCTAGTAGTCTTGACCCATAAGTTAGGATGGCTAGTAGGAAAATTCGAGATTAAATAAAGCATATGGCAATCCCTAAAATCATACATCAAGTCTGGGAGGGGCGCACAGAACCATGTATGCCCACCCGCTTACAAATCTTGGCAAGAACTTGGCGAGAGCAGAATCCAGATTGGGAATATCACCTTTGGAACGGAGAGGAAATGGATGAGTTGGTAGAAAAACATTTTCCGGAGTATCTTTCCTTGTATAGAAGTTTTTCATACAATGTCCAACGTTGGGACACGATTCGCTATATGATATTATATGTATATGGGGGAGTCTATACGGATTTGGATACGGAATGTTTTAAGCCTATCGAGCCATTATTAGAAGATGTGGCGATAGGGTTCGGAGAGGAGCCTCCACAGCATAATTTCAACTCAAGTATGCCCACCCTAATAGGAAACGCATTTATGGTTTCTGAGCCAAGATGCGGAGGATGGATAAACATTTTAAAAGAAATTACTGATGCAATGTTACGGGACTATCCAGCACAAAAGGTGATGCATACAACAGGCCCATTGATGATATCACGGATATTTAATACCTTGAAGAAAAGATACAAGGTTACTCTTTTCCCTTATTCAAAAGTAACACCTGTGACGAAAGATGACATGGGTTCATATATCTATCAGGGAGAGACCGCCTCATTCCATGAAAAAATAAAGGAAGCATATTGTTCTCATTATTTTTTTGGTAGCTGGGATACGAATTTTTCATTTTACAATTAATGAACGATATGAAAGAGTTATTCATTCAATACAAAGGCATACTAAAAGACCTACTCCGTTACGGGGTACTGAAAACAGAGGCTCTAGAGCATCCCGGATTGTATAACGGTAAGCTAGGCATGACTATCCTATTTTATGAATACAGTCGTTACAGTGGAGATGCTTTATATGAACAATTCGCGGACGAGATATTAGAATCTATAATGGAGCTTCCGGATAATTTATCTCTTGATTTGTCAGATGGATTATGTGGCATTGGATGGGGAATCACCTATCTATTAAGAGAACGTTTTATTACCGGTGAGATCAAAGATGTATTATCGGATATAGATATAAAGATACAAGAAACAGAAATTTTGAATGACGATACACTAAAGGATTATCATACATATTTAATGTTTAGAAAAGAGTACATAGGAGAAGATGCACAAAGAGGTTTGCCATATAGTCCTTATAGAGAGAGCTATATACAGAAAAAAATTTGGGAAACTTGTTTTTCTCAAAATCAATTAGAAATGAATCAATAATTTAATTACGATGAACTCTAAGCAACAGGACTATACCGAATACGCTGTCGATTTATCACAATTGACAAAAGAACGCCCTTTAGGGGTAACGGGTATATTGCGCTGCCAAAACAGCGCGGATTTCCTAGACGCTTGCATAGAGTCTTGTATTGAAGGATTAGATGAGCTGATTGCGGTATATCACAATTGTACAGATGAGACAGCTAATATACTTAAAAGAAAACAGAGCAAATACCCCGATAAAATCAAAATCTTTGAATACCACCCCTATATCTATCCTATAGATTTAGCGGATGAACAATTTCAAGAGATCATGAATCTGCCAAAGGATTCGATTCATCTCCTTTCCGGATACACGAATTACGCGATTTCAAAAGTAACCTATCGCTATGCGATCAAGATAGATTCAGATCAGCTATTTTTTTCCGAATCATTCAAAAAATATTGTGATGCC
>NZ_QTMJ01000007.1:231091-264165 GCF_003635485.1 Parabacteroides sp. AF19-14
CATGAGCTCTAAGCAACAGGACTATACCGAATACAAAGGTAGTATTTACAAACAGTTGTTACTCAATGCTTTGTAAACAATAAGTCTGAAATATGGTCATAATATTTAAAGGAACATTCTAAAACGAGAAGATTTAACGCTTTTATTATTTCTTAACCTATTAAGAGCCTCTATATAGGCATTTTCTTCTTTTCAAATCAATTTGATTTCGACATTCTACTTCTATTTAGCCAACTTTTTAAGCCTTCAAAAAGGTTATATTTTGTTGTGTCACTATTTGCATTTCTTGTTACCTTCTTATTCCAATGTGCACATGAGAAAGAGATAAAGCAAAAGAAAGTATATCCCCAATCTAATATTTTAGAGGGAGTGCAGTCTGCCGCTTGCCCAATTTATATTTGCAAAATGAGAGTTCCCGAAATTAAAACAAAAAAGTGTGTCATCCTTTTTTGAATTAAGGTTAGTTATTCTCGTTTCTCTTTATTCTGTAACCTACTATTTCGTCGGTCGTTTGTCTCCGTTGCCCGATGCAACACTAAGCCATGCCGATGAATGGGAAAAGGTTTTAGGGCTGTTTACTCTCCGAAGGAGGAAGAAACAGCCCTAAACGGTACGCCGCTTGACCTTTTCCCATTCCACAGAGGCAGGCTATCTTTGCATCTGACATAAGGAGTTAAATGTCTATATGGGTGATAATATAGAATTTCGTCTTTCAGGGAAGAAATAAATCCTTATCTCCATAAAGGCTCTTGTTCCCAATTGCAAGGAAAACCTAACAAACGAGTGTTTACTGAAGGATATTTTGCTAAAAGTTGCTTGAAATCAGCAATAAAAGTGTTGTCAGATGTAATGGAGTTGAGCCAATATGCCACGTAGCACAACTGTGGATATAGAGTCTGCTCTCGAAATGAAAAATTTGCAATCCATGTATTAGGCATACGTTCCGGCATTTTGGGCTTCACTGGAAAAACCCGGTTTGACAGTCTTGAATGATGAGCGCAGCAATTACGAAGTACAGCAAGACATTCCAGCCAACTTCGCAAGAACTTGTGATGATTCAAACCAAACTCTCTTGCTACAGCATGTTTTGCACTGGCATCCGAAAAATTAGAATAAAGTTTGGAAAGTGTACCCATTGAGATTACTTCCAATGTTTTCCACACAGGAGGCAGTTCTGGTTCACTATATTTGCGAAAATGCTCAATAATGAAATCATCATGAGAACGTGATACCTCTTTACGGATGACAGCTAAATTTGCAGCAAAACGTACTTCATTGGTCGAATAGCTTTCATCCATAAACCAAAATGCGCCAAATTCAAGAGCAAAGTGCTTGATTATTTTTGTGCGTACAGAAACTTCAATTGTTTGAATGGCAGTAAACAATAAAGCCCGAAGCTCCTTATCAAAAGAATATAATTTTACTATATCAGAAAAGCAACTGCCTGCTCTAAATTGGTGTGTAAAATGATCTATTTCAAAGTGTTTCCAATAACCTGCAAGACGAAAATAGCTGATGGTATCCAAAACATCAATGGCCTGTTTTATATCATCAATATGCAAACCCCTCTCTTTGAGAATTTCAATTTGCTGTTCAGTGGTTATGGCTTGATTCGTATATCTGACTCCCATAGATAAAAAAAATGTCCCGCTGGGTACGCTAATCTTACGGGAAGCGGGCGGGATTTGTTACTGCAAAAATAAAGCATAATTTTTAATCTTGCAAGCACAAGCAAAAAAAAGAACAGTTTTTTTATTATATCTTCTTCTATTTCAAACATAATCACTATTTTTGTGCGTGGATTGAGGCAACTCTTTCCAAGACATATTAGATTTAGAAAGAAGCGTTATGCTTATCTTGTAAATTGAAAACGTAGGAAATTTTCAAAAGAGATACAAGGGATAGCATAGTGGTTCTCACGCTATAGCGTGGGCTGCTATTACCATATCTGTATCTCAGGTTTCCTACGACCTTCAATTTAGAGTGTGGCATTTGCAGTTCCACGCTTCGTGGTTTAATTAAGTAGGCTCTGTGGGACTGCAAGAGTCCTGTTGTATATGATGAACAGATATGTAACTCAGCAAAGTATCTGTATGCTGAAAGAGTTGTTCGTTTGCAGAGACCATGCTAAATGGCTCGTTTTTCTTATCTTTAGTTTTTTCCTTTGTACGCAATCCTTTGCTGATTATTACCGGGTGACTGCCCCCAATGGTCTTAATGTACGGGCTTCTGCCAACAAGAACGGAGAGGTATTAGGGCAACTTTCCCAAGATAATGTGATTGATGTTATTTCCATTGAAAACGGATGGGCTAATTTCAATTATAACGGCTGGCAAGGTTATGTCAGTGCATCCTATCTGGAAGCCGTAACGGATACTGGCGCAACAGGCGCTTCTGCCAAAGAAGAATCATGGGATTTGACTTCCTGGCTGTTCGATTCCGAAGGTGAGTCTGTTTGGTTTACAGCACTGAAATGGATTTTGGTTATAGGTATAGCCATTTACCTTATTAAGATTCTCCTGCAATTCGTAGCATTGATGCTCTTTGTTGGATTGATAGTGGGTGGTATTGGATTAGTTATAGGATTTATTCTTGATTGGCTTGGATGGATAGAATCTGATACGATGTGGAATATGGCTCAATGGGGATTCAGAATAGGCAACGGAATAGGTCTTGTCATGGGCGTTTTGGGCTTTAAAGACTTGCACAAGGGTGCAACAGAATCCTGGAGCAGTTCATCGTCAAGCAGTTCAGGAGGCTTGAAAACAGTAAGTTTTACCGAATCCGGTACTGTGTATAATCTTACACAAGATTCTCCTTATAGCGAGTGCGACTACACCGATCAATTTGGCGGTAAATGGGGACGTGACAGTTCCGGATTTTACCGAAAATGAATCGGCAAGATGAATTTTGTATAACGTATTGACAACTAAATAATAAAACCGTATGAAAAAGTATTTTATTTTAAGCAGTATATTATCGACGCTGCTAATCGGGGACTGTTTGGCTGCACAAATAGCAGATGAATCAAGAGCAATAGGAAACTCACCTGTGCTGGCTGAAGTTTTTCAAAACAAGCGGGAGGTGGCTCCGGAATTTCCCGGAGGAATCAACGCATTGGTGAAATTTATTTCGGATAATCTGAAGTATCCGACTGTTTGTAAGGAACTGAAAATACAAGGCAAAGTGATGGTTAAATTTACAGTCAAGAGCGACGGTTCAATCGGAAATGTCCGAATTACCAAGTCGGTCGATACAAACCTGGATAAAGAGGCTGTTCGATTGGTCAAGTCCATGCCTCGCTGGACTCCCGGCACACAGGACGGTAAACCTGTGAATGTGGAATTTACGTTACCTATCACTTTTAAATTATAGCAGTATGAAAACTGACAAGGGAATATTGTCCACATACCGCATCGTACTGGTATTGGGTGTTTGGAGTCTGGTGATGACTTCATGCGGAAATGAGAACAAATCCATTTCTGAGCCGCTGTCTTTGGATGAGCGGAATGAATTGATAAAGAAAGATATTGAATACGGTATGGTCTTCTCCATGCTTGACGCATTGGAAAAACGTCATTCCCCACTGACTGCTTCTGAAAAAGCCACTATGGATGATTTAAGTTACAAGCGTCTGAAAGACTTTCTTTCTGTGTGTTTAAATACTACGGAATTGGATAAGCAAGAAGAACGATATGGAGCAGAATGGGAAAGAAAATATGGCTCTGTCAACGCAAAGGTTGATTCAATAGATCATCATTGGCAACATTTTTTAGAAGATTATCAGACCGACAACTACCTGAAAATTGAGCTGGTTGATATTTTGGACAAGTCAAATGTTTTTCTGGGGTATGTCAAAGTGCGGTTACGCCTGATACCTTTAAAAGGGAAAGTAGATAAGGTCGAGGCATACTACGGACTTCAAGGCAGTATGATGGGACGTAATCAGTTGACAGTGGACAAACCGTTCTCTTCCCCTATCGAAGTGGACAATTCGATGAGTTTCAATTATGCTTTTGATATTAAAGCATCCAAAGTGAATGACCTGCCAATAAAAGAATTACTTGATGAATATGGTCTTAAAACCAACATTACCCAATTGACGGTAAATGGACATAAGATAGACTATATAGATGGATATAACCAGGTCCCTGATTGTGTGCGTGAGATGTGGAAATACCGCATGAAATACGAAAATGAATGGGAAGGGTCTTACTCCAAGGAGTCCAGTTACAATCGCATTGCCAAGGAACTGATTAACCCTTCCATGCCTGCTAAAGATGATTATGTAAAAGACTGTATCAGGAAAGATGCTTATAATGAGGATGAACTGGCAGCCACATTTTATTACGAAATCATGATTTAGGCATTTCTTTGAATTATAACTTTAAACATATATACTGATGAAACGATTATCTATTTTCTTGTGTTTGATTACCTTAGCGGTAGTCTTTATGGGACATAAAGTCCTTGCACAAACAAGTTTTTCTATTCCTCCTAAGAGCTATCCGGTCAATGTTCCGTTTAAATGCGATGCCGGTGTGGACCGGTATTGGCATGTGACTAGTATCATTTGTACAGGACAGGCAAATGGAGGTTATAAGTTTCAGATAAAAGGTATGGCTCAGAAAACCAGCAGGAGCCAACCGATAGACCTGTTTTACCTAATGCCGGGCAACCGGATAAAAACGGCTGGAACCTATTATTTTCCTCGTATTGAAGAAGGGAAGCCGTTCAGCTTTGAGGTTGTTTCGGCTTTTTCCGGCTATGCTCCAGCCCAGTTCAATGGATTTTTTATTTCTAGTGAGGTACTGCAAAGACTTTTACAGCAAGAACTGAGAGAGCCGAAAGAAGCAGGTAAAAATGCTTCCGAAAGAAGATTTGGCATGCCAAAGGCCACATCGAACGAAGAACCACAGCAGAAGCCTGTACAGCCAAAAGTCAGCCCTAACAAAATATATAAGAGTAGTGAGGTGGACCAGAAACCTGAATATCCCGGTGGAGCCGGGGCTTTACAGTCCGATATTGCCCGAAGTATCCGCTATCCTATGGTGTGCAAACAGCAAAAGATTCAAGGCAACGTGCTTGTTTCTTTTATAGTGGAGAAAGACGGTTCGGTTTCAGATGTGACGGCAGTGAAAAAGGTTCATGCCAATCTTAACACCGAGGCTATACGAGTGGTGAAATCCTTGAAGAAATGGACACCCGGCACCAAAGATGGACAGCCTGTACGGGTGCAATCGGCAGTTTATGTTACTTTTAGTCTATAAACCCAGAAAGCCAACCTATGAAAACATTACAATTCATTCAATCTATCAGTCTGTCCTGCTTGCTGGCCATAGGAGCGGCAAGCTGTAACAGCAGCGAAAACAGTCAGCCTTATACGCCTTTGCAGGTGTATTTCGAACCAATCAGAATGGATATGAATGTAGAACATCTGATGCCTTATTTCGTAAACTATCCTACGGATTGGGCAAAGATGGGACTGCGTAATTATCCGAAGTTGATAACCTACGAATACCATGATGCAGCATGGGGCGTAACAAGTAGCTCGCAATACGAGTTTTTGCCAAACGGTCGTTTGGCTGAGCAGCGGCGTACTTCCTTCAATGTAGGAGCAACCGGATTTGACGTGATTTCGTATGAATACGACAATCATTCTAACCTAATTCAAATCAAATCAGTAGATGACGGGCGTTACAAACGCCGAAAAAAAGATGACGGTTTTACCTACAATAGTATCGGCCGGCTAATACGTCGTGACAAGAACGGACGGGGACATTACGATACGGCTACTTTTTTGTATGCTTATCATGCCAATGGAGCTTTGCAGTCCATCCTGCCTGAAAATAAGGATGGTACGGTCAACGAAGCTGGTGTAACGATTCATAAAATGCAGTTCGATTCACTTGCTCACTTGGAGTCCTTCGAGACTCCCAATACCTCAAATATGTTTCTAAAAGGCATCAACAGTTACAAACTGGGACAATCGGTGACAAGCTATGCTTACGCAGGGCATCTCTGCACGCAAGCTGTAGAAAACATTCCTGTTAAATTTGATCAAGGTACGGAAACATTGACTTGCACCAGCAATTTTACTTATAATTCGCACGGCGATTTGGCTACCTGGACTTATAATGGAGGTGTATATAAGAACAAAGGAAATAGCTGGAGAGTGGATGATATGAAGTTTACCATTTCCTATGAATATGTGTATGATGAGAAAGGGAACTGGACGCAAGCCACCGTTACTTTCCCTGCTAACATAGATGATATTCCAGCCTTGCGTACCTATTATAAAGCTTTTAAAAACGGATTTACTTCTAATCAAGACCGTTCTTCTGCGGTCAAGCCGGGCGAAACTCCCAGCCTGACAATCTCGCGAAGCATTGATTATTGGGATGAAAAGACGGTGGCTTCCGAAAAAGAAAATAAGAAAAATAAAGAATCTGCCGTAATGGGTCATTTGCGCTATAAAGGTACGGATATTTACGGTTTGTTCGGCAAGGTAAAATCGGTGAAAATCCATGAGGAATCATACGAATTCGACCAGGTCGGCAACCTTGTTGCTATGCAGGATGAATTTGGCGACAGAGCAACCTATCAATACGTTACAGCCGCTTCCTACAAGGTCGAGGGTTGGGAAGATCATTTGGTAAGCATTGAATCCAAAGACGGTCTTCGGACAGATATTTGTCCGGATGCAAATACCAATGCAGAACTTGATCAAATTTACACGTTTGATAAAAGCAATAGAATCACCAGTCATAAGTTTTCTTCGCATATGGCTTACATTACCCGGATATACACTTATGTGGGTGACAGCAAATACCCGGCAACAATGGTACAAAAACATCCGGAGGATGGAACAGCCACATATCGTTATACTTATACCAAATTCGATAAGCACAAGAACTGGACAGAAAGGAAAGTCTGCTGCACTATCGAATATGACGACTATGACGAAAACATGAACTATATCGGCAAAAAGCAAACATTCCCCAAAGAATACATTGAGAATAGAACCGTTGAATATTGGTAAACGTACATTGACTTAGGGTTAACACTATTCCTTATCTAAGATTAGTAATACAACAGTTTATGCTCCTTATCTGACAAGAGAATCTGTTATCTACGTTATTGGCTAATGGATTCTCTTGTTTTTTAGGTCTGATTAGAATTACAAGGTAAAGTAAAGAACTAAATATGAACACCAGGTAGCGATTTGATGTTTTTAAGCATGGTAATCAGAAAAATATGAATCAAGATGATTACGTTTCTGTCCTTTTTATTACTTTTGAAAATACATCAATCAATTTGACCTTATGGATAAGACGGTGAAAGAAATTACTTTGGACTATGCTATAGAAATTGCAAGTCTTACAGAAATCAATAGTGAGCCACTCTATGATGAAATAACCTGTCAAAAATGGAGTGCTCATTACTTCTATGATGAAAGACGTTACCGGAATATTATTATTGATGTCGTTGAGCTTCCGCATAGCAATGCACCAGAAGTTCTCCCGACGTATAAACTATTCAATCAGCTCAACTCCATATTCCGGCATTTGCATTTATGTATTGACAATTATGGCTACCTTTCTTCTGTTGTCAATATAAAAGAAATCCAAGATAAATGGGAAAATGTAAGAAATGGACTTCTTTCTGAATACGAAGGAATCAAGCAGGTCAAAAAAATGATAGAAAAACTGGATTACGCTTATTATGCCTGTGAAGGTACGCTAATGCAATCTCTTCTACACCTCATATTTTTGGTTCGCTATAGAGAAGAAAACAAATTCGAGATAGAACTTCCTTCCGTTTTAAACGAGGGAGAACTTATAGATATTGACTTGCAGAAAACGGTTTCAGAAAGAGACAGGCAACATTATTGCGGCAAAGGATATGTTCATCATCAGTCTGCGATGAAGAAAGCCTACGACAAACAAATCAAACCCTTGACACAAAGTGAATTTGACTATGATTTTACCATTGACATAGAATACATATTCAATTCTGAACACAGAGTTCAGAAAATAGAGGCTTGTATAAAGGAGCAGTCAAGCGACAGATTCGTTCACAAAAAGACTGTAACTTTCAGTTTAATTCCAAAAGAATAGATTATGGCACGTAAATTTTTAATCGACGGTAACTGGCTTATTTGTTCGGAAGGGACTTGTATGCAGCGTATGCTGGTAAAGAGCCAAAAAACGGTTTATGCACATGGAAAACTTGTGGCAACCATGAATGACCGGATGGATAACAATTTCTATTGTTTGAAGATGGTTTCCGCAGGAGCTATGGTAGGTGCTATTGTTGGAGCTGCCGCTGCTGCCGGAGCTGTTTTTACGGGAGGAGCTGCCATAGGGGGTATTATAGCTGCTGTAGGGACAAGTGCCCTGACCGGTTCTATTAGCGGAAAGCTACTCTCATTGATGCCATGTATATGCGCCTGTCTGACCAAGCCGGGCAAATGGACAAGCGTAAAGAACAGTGTGTTAATCCAAAACCAAATGGCTCTGATGCCTGATGCCAAACTGAATTGTCTTTTGGGCGGCATGGTATCTATTGTTCTGCCTAAGATTCAATTAGCAATCGACTGTCTAATGATTAGTGATTTCTGTTATAAAAAAAAGGATAGTAATGCTGAATTACCCGAGGGATGGAAAGAAGCTACAGAGGATATAAAAATAGAAGAAGGTTGTTGGGAAAATGAATCCGGATTTAAGGCGAGTCTGTATTACAATGAAAAAGAAAACCTTTATATACTGGCTTTTGCAGGCACTGAGAATTTAAAGGATTGGATTACTGATATTCGGCAAGGAATTGGATTGGATGATAAAAAAAGAGGACAATATCGTAAAGCGATAGAATTAGCCGATAAGGTACAAGAGTATGCAGGACAAAAGAATTTGATTATTACGGGACATTCTTTAGGAGGTGGGCTTGCTTCTATTGCTTCTGTTGCTACAGGATGCAATGCTTATACCTTTAATGCAGCAGGACTTCATCCTAAAACATTGAAAGATCAAGAACTGAGTCCAAATAGCATGGGGCAAATACAGGCATATTACTCAACAGACGACCCTTTAAATATGATACAAAATAACCGAAGTATTTTAGGTCCTCTATTAGTAAGTAGTGGCAATGCCTTTCTTGCCTATTTAGGTAGTGGGCTGATGTTAGGTGATAATTTGCCACAAGTAGCAGGAGAAAAAATTGGGCTTGAAACCAATTCCAATATAATTGATGGTCATTTTCTAAAAGAATCTAATCTGTTGAATACCCTTAAGAGCGAAAAGGAAAACAATCCTGATGTGTTAGTGGTTACAAGTGACTTTTAAACAAAGATTTATGAAATCCTTGATAATATATTGTATTTTCTTTATGTTTACAAGTTGTAATATGAACAAGTCTAAATATATGCCGGAAAAATATTTTTCAAGAGGCGCAGAATTATCTATGGCAGAAAATATCTACTATGGAAATAAAAGTGAGATAAAAGAAATGGTTAACAATGGTAGAGTTGATATAAATACCCCCGGGAAATATGGATTTACCTACCTTATGTATGCCATATATATACAAAAGTATGATATGGCAAAACTCTTACTAAAATTAGGGGCAGACCCCAATCTTTTATCCTTTGTAAATCATCCGGTTAAAGGGAATAACCCCGATTATATTCAACGAGAAGAGGGTACATTTAGGTTAATGCCGCTTTCCTTTGTTTGTGGTCATCCTGATTGGGATATAAAATATATAAAGTTGTTAATAGAGTACGGTGCTGATGTAAACGCTACTATCCCATTTACCCCGATTCACGAACTTATTGTTGGTGGAGCAGGCGATATGGAGCGAATCAAATATTTGATGAAGCATGGTTTAGATTTAAATGTCCCCGATAATTTAGGAGATACACCTATCATTACAGCAGCTATTGTTAGAGACCTTGATTTGGTCGAGTATTTTTTGGACTATGGAGCAAACCCTAAGCAAATAAATAAAGATGGAGTTAGTTTGGGCTATAAATTACAGCAACAAATAGAACGTAAATTAGGAACTCCAGAGTATTTAACACATGCGGAAGAAATAATAGAACGTTTGAAAAAAATGGGCATTAAATTTCCAGTAACTAAAAGCAAAAGGGTTGAAGAAGATAGTACATCCATTTCAAACGATAACAATATGAATCAAGGTAAAACAGACGAAAACAAAACAGAATGGAAGTGGATGTAAATCACGAAATATAACCTCCACTTATATACAACATAAGAGTGGTAATCTCATAAAAGAGAACCAGAGTGCCCCTAAGAAAGAGCAATTTGGTTCTCTTTTTGTTGGCAAAGGGAGGAACTATAAGTTAATGTTACCTTCTCATTGAGCGTCCCAATTTTTGTTGCTGGTCATAATTTCCCTCCACCACATTACTAACCTCCCGTCTGGCTTTGATTTGCTCCCGGTTATCAAACCCGCCCTTTTGCTTGGCTGTAAAATACAGGAAATCACCTGCCGCCCGGTGTGATTGTCTGTCCTCCCCGAACAGATTAAGGGCACCCTTGATGTCCGCTACCTGCTCCGTATCAAAACGTGGCTTGTAATAATCCCTTGCCAAACGGATAATACCGTGTACCGCCTTACGAAAAATCTCGCTTGTCTTGAGCAAAAGGAAGCCGAGACTCTCAATAATCAGATTCTGCCATGCAATCCGGTTTTTAAGTTTCATAGTTTCCTCTGAATGCACGGCATCCCTGCGGCTTAATTCAGACTGATGTTCAGATTTCAACTTCATCAATTCACGGTGGTGGCTGTTCTGCATGGTCCGGATTGTGCCTTGTAACTGCCCGATGGTTTCCTCATGTGTGGAAATCTCATGACGCAAATCCTCTATTTCGCCTTTTAGAGCCTTTGACCTGCCTGTAGCCCAGCCGACAGCGGCATTGAGCAGTTCACTGCCTTTCTCCTTATTCAGCCTGGAACGTTTCTCGCTGATAGCTCTGTCAAGCTCTTCATTCTGCCGTTCCTTTTGAATAGCTATTTCATTTAGGGTGTTGGTGATTATTTCAGCCTCGTGCATCTTTTGGTTGGCTTTTTCCAGTTGATGCTCCCGATACTGCCTCGTAGCGTCAAGACGCTTCATCTCCTCTTTCTGCTTCTCAATGATGAAGTCATTACGCTCCAGATGTTTCTTTCCCGTAACGGCTTTTGATTGTCCCCGCTCCATTGAGAGAATATCGGATGCCAGGTTTTGCATCGTTGTCATATCGTCATCATTGAGTTTTATGCTCTTGCCTGTATCGTGGTTCATCCAGTCGAATACAATGTGCGCATGGTAATTCGGCTTGAACCATCTGTCACCCACCTTGAAACTCTCCCTATCCTCCGGTGATGGTTGTCCGGACAGCCAATGTCCCTCGTCCTTGTGCAGATAAATCTGGAGCGGTGTGATACCCCAGCGTCTTTGGCACTCATTACCAAATTCACGCACGTCCGCCAGTGTCGTGTCCGGTCGGATGAGCATCACTCCTTCACGTATGGGAGAGCATCCTGCCACCTTGATGATTTTGCCGTTCTTGCCTTTACGCTCACGTTCTTTCTCCTGCATGGCACGGCCGGTCTTCTCCTTTACCATCCGCTTTATGTTGTCGTAGTGCTTTTGCAGATCGGGGCTGCCGAAGTTCCGGTTTACCCACTGCTCGTTACCGGCGGAGAGTTCGGGAACGATATAAATTCTGGACTTGGCAATATTGCGCATGTACTCGCGTGTCCTCCGGTTATGAGGCATGCTGGAAGCAACATTGCAAGGCTTGATATGTATGCTTGATTTTGTAGCCATTTTCTTGAAAATTGATTGGGGTTGTTGAATAATGTTGATTGCTTCTGTCCGCTTATAACCGCATGGGGTTCTTAGGGGTGTTACCCATAAGCGGAGTTTCCAAAGAGAGGGTCACTCTTTGGTCAGGTTGCATAGGGCTGACAGCCCTTACCGGGTTCTCAGGGCAGCGTCCTGAGTGGGACGGGGCAACGCCCAGCCCCTCGGGAGAGCCCACAACTACGAAAGCGGAGCGTGTAGTTATAGTGGGCTATAAGAGTGCAAGCACTTCTTCCCGCATCCCGTGTCACCGGCTTCCGTTCTCCTCCGTCATGGAGGGTCTTCGCTACCGTTGCATATTGGGGCGGCACCGACCAATACAAGGTCAAGTTCATTGATTAGTTTTTGCAGAACGGGGTTCTTGTCAATCATCCGCCTGAGGATTCTTTCCGCCTCTACAAGATGGCTGGTTGTACACATTATTTTACTTTCCCGTATCTGGAAGACAATCCAGTCGGCTATGTCAATATGGGCTGCTTTCTGCTCCGGTGTGGCGTTCTTTTCTATAAGGTCAGACACTATCACTTTACAGAAACTCATGCACTCGGCACGCTGCTTCCATTCGGCATAAGCATCGGCATCGGGAAAGAGGAGTACGGTTCGTCCGGCCAGCACACGGAGTTTTTCCTCTCTCATCTGACTCTTGCCTCCTGCCGCCAGCCATACATAACCGGGAAATATGGCAGAGCCGATAACTGCACTTTTCTCGGATTCCACCAAGACAGCTACCTTATCGGGATAGACATTCAGCAGGTGTTCCCCGAAGAGGCACTGGGATAGCTGCCACTCTTCCGGCAATACCCGTTGCCTTTTCAGTTTGCTGTGTATCCAGTCCACTGCCAATGCTTCTCCTCCCTTGATACGGTGTCCGTTCTCTGGATTGTACTGCATCACCTTGCCTGTATGTACCTTGTTTTCCCGGTCAATCTGCCAGAAAATGACAGCACCGTCCCGAGTAGCTCCAAGGCGGTACTCTTCCAGCAACCGCCTCAATACTTCCTTTGCCTTGCTGCCGTAATAAGAGCCAAGGAGAGAGGAAATGAAGCGGAAGAAGTTACTATGCACGCTTTGCGACCTTTCCACATACTGTGGCGATATGTAACCTGTAACCGTCTGCCGGAATGCCTGTCCGGTTTTCCTTTCTGTTTTATTCTTGTCAAAAGAAAAACTCTTGGCGGTACGACATTCAGGGCGGTCGTGGAAATACTCCTTGGGAGTATAATGATAACCGCAACTGCTTTCATGGTTGCACCTGCCTACGGACGGATGCAACGGTACACCGCTATCGTCCACATAGTAGGCGAAAGAATGTCTGTCACCGCAATTCGGGCAGGTATGCCGTGTTGCAGTCCCTTTGTATTTCTGTAACGAATAGTTTACCATACCTAATGTCAATTCTGTTGGTTGATTTTTATTGCTGCCACGTCTTGTCCCGCTGTCCCACGTCCCGTCCTTCCAAGGATTGGGACGATGGGACACTTCGGGACACTTGGGACAATCTCTGCTCTCACAGTCCTTTTGTTTTGGAATTGTCAAGTGAAAGGCAGGTGACTTGCTATTTTCATCTGTAGCCACTCTACTGACTGTCATTACTTTATATAAAATCCTTTTGGAGTTCTTTACAAAATCACCTTTGATGGTTTTCCGAAATCTGCTTGGTCGGGTATCGTCTGTCCCATGCTGTCCCACTGTCCCGGGTATGAAGACCGGGACAGTGGGACACTTTGAAACAGAACAGTAAAAACGGCTTCTGCTTGCACGGTCATTTATCCGGCAAGTGGAACCATTCCTCTTTAAACAGGTATGTGCAGGCCACTTGTTCATGCCTTGTCCTCCCCGTTTCCTTGTCCTGCAAGCAGTTCCGTCTGTCTTACTTCGTTGGCTGTCCTATCTGTCCCATTGTCCCTTTTCCCTATGGGACGGGACGGTGGGACACTCAGTTCATCTGTATGGCTGCCATTTTTGCTGCGCTGGATTATCCGGCTGACGGTTGATTTGCCGCAGTTCACTTGCGAGGCTATCTCTCGTACAGATTTTCCGGATTGGGCAAGGTGCAGAATCTGGAAGTCCCTTTGGCTTGATTCGTTGTCGCCAAGCCGTTTCAAATGTTCCTTTTCTGTAGAAAAGCCCCTGGGAACAAATTGCAGGAAAGCATCCACCTTTTCAATCTCATAGATGATCACATTGTCCGCATCATGGGAGAAGGTGCCATAACGCACCTTGAGCTGCTTCACATAGCGAAGTCCCCCGTCAAGGGCACTCTTTCCGATGGCGAATACGCTGTCAAAGAAATTGTAGAGCCGCTTGCTTCCTGCAAGGTCGTTGGATGTGATGGGGCACTCCATGGAACGCTTGGGAGTGTGTGCCAGTACAAGGATTGACAGTCCGTACCTCTTTTTGAGATTATTTAGGTGTATCATCAGCCGTCCCGCTGCATCACCTTTCTCAATAGCACAGCACAGGTAGGTAAGATTATCTACGATGAAAATCCTACATCCGGTTTGCAATGCCATCTGTTCGATGCTGCCAATAATGGCTTCCTCAAAGTTGGCATCCAACAGGGAGTTGCAGTCTATTGATACCCGGTACAGTTTGTCGGGAAAGGTATGCAGCCTGCCATGTCTGTCGGTATAGCGAAGCTGGAACTGTTTTTCAGACAGCTCAAAATCCAGATACAGGACAATGTCTGTCCGGGCGATACGGTCGGCTATCTGCACGGCAAGTATGGACTTACCAACATTGGAGTCCGCAAAGAGGCAGGACAATTCGCCCTCATACCAGAAACTCTTCCACAGTGCACGGGGTGCAGGTTGCTGTGACGCTTCAAGAATAGTTAGGTTGGCTGTCTTGATGGTCATCATGCCTACACTTTCCGGCATGCCGGTCTGCACCTGGGAAGCCCTTGCAAGGTCGCCCTGTATCAGACTGATATAATTCTTGTCCTCTTCCATAACGCTTACCAGTTACGTTGGGTGGGTTTACGGCGGTGTGAGGAGGAAATGGATTCATTCAGTTCCTCGTCGGACAATGGTACCGGATTCTTCCGGGAGGATTCCAGCCACTTGTCAAGTTCGTCCCGGTAAAGGCAATAGCGCTTGCCGGGTTTAGTGGCAGGAATACTTCCATCCGAGAGCTTCATGTAGAGCGTTCCTTTGGGTATTCCCAGGTACTCTGCCGCTTCATCTACCGACATGGGGACATGGGTGTCCACCGCCTTGGCATGGTTCACACTGTGCTGCTCGGTGAGCAGGCTTTTCAGGCTCATGACTTCGTCCAGAAGCCGAGCCACAACCTCTGGGAGGTCGTTGAAAGTCAGATTGGTTCTTTCCATATTGCGATTCGTCTCTTTTGTAAGACTTGCCGCAAAGGACTGCAATGATAGGGTCGTGAATACCTCCACGAAAAAATAATTCCCAAATAACGATGCCCAACCGTGAACGATGGGTAATGTTATTCGGGAAATGCTATTAAACAGGCTGTTAAGTAGTGTCGGCTACTTGTCGTTATTGCTCAAAGACGGGATGATTCTTACTCTTTTCGCAAGTAACCATTCGGATAATGGAAATCCGGTTTACCGTCTTCGGGTTCGTCAATGGGAATCGGGGACTTTAACGGGTCAACCTTGAAGTTCTTGATGGTCGCTATATCCGTTTCGGAAAACTCGCGTGGGAAAAGCTCTTTGACGAAACGGGCACGGTTATCCCCATTATAATATCTCTTGTACATGCAACGCTCCGCTATGTTCCATATGAAATGACGGAGCGGAATATTGGAGATGTCCTGTGTCAGCCGCCTTTTTATCGGCTTCGGCTTGTAGTTGTTCTTGTTCATCCAGTTGCTCACCTCATTGCAGACATGGTTCACTGTCTCCTCGTCTGCGATACGGGGCATGTAGAAATGTATATACTCCACTACCATGCGGATGCGTCTCTCATTTTCCTTGTCCTGCTCATCTTTATAACTTGAACGGATTTCTTCGTGACGCTTCGGGTCGATATTCAGCTCTATGGGGTGTGCATCGGAGCTTGCCCCTTCCGCTATCTGCGTTACTGGTTCTATTGTATTCTGCGGTTCTTCTTCCTGCAAGGCTACGGTTTCCGTAGTAATCTCTTTCATCTCCTTTTTGCCGAACTTGATTCTGTAGATTTCGTATGTATCGAAGATAACTGTCTGAAAAGAGAGATACAGCAGCCATCCGAGAAGGTTACTGCACACGAAGACTATCAGCCTTACAAAATTGTCCTGGTTGAAACTTGCTGCGATGATTATCGTGATAAAAAAAGAAATCATACAGATGGCTACGAAGATGAAGCCTAAAATGATATATTTGTCTTTGATGGACGGTTCCATATTCATGTCTTTGTTTCTGGTTATTACTCGATTCTGTTCTCCTTCCTTGCAAAAATAATAGTATTCTTCCGAATATTTTCCATTCCTTGCGGCTGGAGGGCTTTTTTTCATCGTTTTTCACCAAAAATCCTAAATCATATCCGGTTTTCATATTCCAGAGTTAGTATTAGCGGAATACTGGAAAAATGGAGGGTACGGTTGTCGTCTTTACGCTTGACCGTACCCTCCATCAATGAACCGGAGACTGTTTAATATGCCTTAAACCTCCTTGCGTTTCAAGGTTATCTTGTCAACAACTTCACACATCTGCTGCGCAGCCATCTTGGAATAAATCTGTGTGGTAGTTATGTTCTTATGTCCCAGACAGGCTTGGATAACAGTCATGTCCGTACCCATTTCCACATGCAGACTTCCAAATGAATGTCGGGTGCAGTGGAAGGTTATCTTCTTGGTTATGCCTGCCGCAAGGAGCCACCGTTTCAACGGTCCTTGCAGCATTTTGTCCTTGAATCCGTCAAAGATAAGTCCGTCATGCCGCTCTCCAAGCAGCCTGTAGGCTTCGTCGCTGATGGGGTTGTGTACAATCTGCTTTGTTTTCTGCATACGGGTGGTAACGAACATCTTGCCGTTGGTGTACGGCTGTATCTGCTGCCAGGTAAGTTGTTTGATGTCGCTTTTCCTCAGTCCGGTCAGGCAGCCGAAAAGGAACGCCCTTTTCAAAACTTCCTCTTCACAGGGAGTTTCGGCAAGCCGTATCAGTTCCTCCTGACTCAAATGCTCTCTCATGGTTGGGATGCTCTCTATGCGGTCTAAGAATCCGTTTGGGTTCTCCTTAATCTTCCTGTCACGGTAAGCGGTATGGAGAACGGCACGGAAAGCAGACCAGTAACCCGCAGCAGAATTGACATGCAACTTCTGTCCGGTATGAACGGATTGTGGGGCATCAAGCAGATACTCCATGAACTTGCGACACAAGTCCACATCCACTTCTTCGAAGGTGCATTTGCCGTTCACGAAACGTTCGAAGTGTTTATATACATGCTGCCACTTGGTGTTTTTCCTGTCTGCCAGTTCTTTGAAGTAGGCGAGGAAATTGCCTTTCATTTTAGCTTTGTCAAAGAAGCCGTTGTTCTCGTTGAAGATAGCTTCATAACGTCGGTTGCGCAGTATTTCCGCCTTTTTCATCATGCGTGTATTGAAATCACGCTCCTGCTGGTTGGCGGGTCTGGCGAAGATGTAAATCCCAAGGGCTTCACGGGTAATCACCTTCATGGTGGTATTGTCACGATAGCCGGGATAATAGTCCAGACATAGTGAATACTGTGTTCCGTTCTTAATCTTGCGCTTGCGCAAGGTAACTGTCTTACATTTACTCATATGGGTGATGGTTTTAATAGGTTGTACATTTTCGGGAATGTCCCGTGTTTTCAGTGCAAAGGAATAACGTGAAACAATCGTGAGTATTCTCACGACAATCATTTTGAAATAATTATCCGATGATACGGAGTGTTCACGGTTGGTTGTTCCTCTCTGCCATGACACGTTCTACATCAGAACGCAGGAGCAGGTTCTTCACACCCACCTTTATCTTTTCAATGTGCTTTGTTTTGACGATGTGGCAGATGTTGGCGGATGAAAGCCCGTAAATTTGCTGAACCTGCTCTACCGTACAATAGCGTTCATCGTTCACAAGGTCGGTTCTACGGAGTTCGTCCAAATGAGATTTGGAATAATAGGTACGTCCGTATTCTCTTTTGGTGGGTATCTTGTGGCGGTAAACGTATGCCCGGAGTGCAGAGGGCTTCATTCCAAACAGGTTTTCCGCTTCCTCCGTCAGGAGCCAGTCTGTTATCCTGCTTATATCGACAGACACACCAAAGAAGTCGTCAATATGCTTCTTGCTGTAATAGTTCTTCCCAGCTATGCGACAAATGGGGATATGGTTACGCTTTGCAGAAGTGTACAGCCATGACCGCTTTACCTTAAAAAGGGACATCACTTCCTCGCCAGAATAGAAGTCAAGCACTTCATCAGCCTTATGTTCCCTCTTTTCTTTTTTGGCAAGCAAGAAAGATGAAGTGGATTGTTTCGGTCTGGAGGTGCTGCCCGGGAGAATACGGTGATAGGGATTGCCTTCCAACATTCGCTCAATGTCAGCCTTACGGATGAATGACATGCGATTGCTGAGGCGTGAGGCTTTCAACTTACCGGTGGCTACCAGTTTGTAAATGTATTGCCGGGAACAGCCCATGAGGATGGCTGCTTTGGAAAAGGTGAGATACTCCTGGTGCTGTATCTCCATAATAGGACTGGCAATTTTGAAGAGGTTGTTCTTCTGCGCTGTTCTGGCTCGCTTGGCTTCCGTCTGGCAGGTCTCGCTGCAATACCTTTGCATCCCGCTCCGAGTTGCAAACGGCTTGCCACAAAAAATGCATTTTTTCGTTGTTTTCATACTGCTCTATCGTTTACTTGTTAGCTTCTTTATTGATATATTCATGAAGTGGTAAACGGATGTAAACGGAAGTCAACCGTTGTCGCATTTCTACACGATATGACTGTTGCTACATATCGGGGAGGAAATTGTCACTCATTGTAAATGGTTGTAAACCCTTGACAACTCACTGTACGGTATAACAAAAAATAAGCTCCGCAAATTCTCCACGTCAGAAATATGGCTCAAAAATAAGTGGAAATTTGGGAAGCATCAAAAAGCAGTCGAAAACTGTTAATTTTTAGAATATATTGAATATTAAAGATTTATGCTTAGATGTTTCTGGTTATTTTGGGTTATTATGAGGTTCTAAATACACTGTCGATTTATCACAATTGACAAAAGAACGCCCTTTAGGGGTAACGGGTATATTGCGCTGCCAAAACAGCGCGGATTTCCTAGACGCTTGCATAGAGTCTTGTATTGAAGGATTAGATGAGCTGATTGCGGTATATCACAATTGTACAGATGAGACAGCTAATATACTTAAAAGAAAACAGAGCAAATACCCCAACAAGATCAAAATCTTTGAATACCAACCCTATATCTATCCTATAGATTTAACGGATGAACAATTCCAAGAGACCATGAATCTGCCGAAGGATTCGATTCATCTCCTTTCCGGATACACGAATTATGCGATTTCAAAAGTAACATATCGCTATGCGATCAAGATAGATTCAGACCAGCTATTTTTTTCCGAATCATTCAAAAAATATTGTGATGCCTACCGCACCGAGCAAAAAGTCCGGATCAACCCTTTGGAACAACTAGCTTATAAGCTATATATATCTTACCTGCATAATTCTAAAAAGGGCAAAAGTCCAAAAAGAAAATGGCAAGACTGGTTAGCGATAAAGATGGCTCCTTTCTATTTCTCCTATTTGAAAAAAAGAATCAAACAAGATAAAATATTGGTATCCCTCTCTGGTATCAATGTGTTACAAAAAAACGGAGAATGGCTTACTTTTTTAGGAGACGAAAAGATAGACACAACCTACCGGGACATTCTATGCCCATTCAACGGAGTGCGAGATCTTTTCTTTTTCGAGGTCTCTGAAGAAATGACCTACCAAGCTTGTTATTTGCCAAAAGCTCCCGGCTACAATCAAGTTCTGGAAGTAATGTTTCATAATAAAAAGCTATTTGATGGTGGTCTGATATGGTTTCATTTACGTCCATGTCTTCAAAAGCACACTGAAACTTATCAATATTGGTATGAAAAAGCGGAGGATCGGTTCATTTCTCTAGAGAAATTCAAGAAATGTAATTATTCAAAGCTGAAAAGAAGAAAAAATTTATTCATATGTTCACGCTTTGAACCCATGTTTTCTTATTTCTATTCTGCGCAACGTCATTCAATTCCTTGGCGCACATTGGTAAATTGGAGGCAAGAGAAGTTTCAGGGAAAGGTGAGTCCACTCGATTTGGAAAAATACAAAATTGAATTTGATACAATCATACAAGAATATATAAGAAAAGCTATTCAAGAATATGAGGCTAGGGATACCCTAAGACTCATGCTTGGCAACCATTCCATAAAAAACGCATTGTTCGTATATATATTGTCTTTCATTTCGAAAGAACAAATGGATTATACACGTTCTCGTATCGCTGGAAAATCCATCGAGGAGTCTATTCGCAATATCTCTAATTTCTTGAATCATTTTGAGTGGATAGAAAAGAAAAGGAATACCACAAATAACTTTAATATAGACAGCCATCCTTGGACAAGGCTTTTATCTCCATATAAAAGATGTTGTTTGGTTTACCTAACAGACGAGGAAGAACTGGCTCATGTATCGACTTTTTTACAAGGAAAAGAGATTCCTATTCTATTATTATCCGAATATGAGATTCCGGATGACACAGAACTATCAGAGACAGTTACAGCTGTACAAGTTGAATTTTCCGAACAAAAGGTATTTGAGAATGATAGTATCGAACAAAATTTCCCTAGACTCTTCTCATACGCAAATACGTTTGAGACGATTTTACGAATCTTAAGCCCAAGTAAGGTTGTTTGTTTGGCATCAAGCAAAACTTATCAAAAAGAATTATTACTAGGCTTTGCAAAGGATTCAAATATAAAAATTGAGTTTTGGTAAGATGAAAACAGAAAAAACAAATAATATGGATATACTGAAAGTGAAAGACAATATGATCATTTATTCCTATAGGAATAGTCTAAAAACTTCTTTACATAGTGATTTGGTTGCACTTGTGTACAATAAACCCAACATTTGGCTGATATTTAAAGATGAAGAGGTTTTAGTTCATGTAAGTATGCTCCAAATAGAATCCGTGTTGCAAAATAATTTTACAAGAATAAATCGGCAAGTCATTGTCAATATGAACCATGTATCTGAATTTATATTCAAAGATGGTTCGTATTGGATTCATTTGAAAAGAGGTTTGGAGTATAAAATTAGCGAACGTAGAAAAAAAGCAGTCCGAGAGGCTTTCCTTTTGTATGCTAATCCGAATAAGGTTTAATAAAGCGCACGTTCAGTAGCGAAAAATACGCATTTAGTAATAATGGCTTAAGTTAGTTTGACGGTATAAAAAAAAGTGGCTAACATTGGTATGTGAATTTTAAATAGTAAATATTATGAAAAAAGTTGGTAAAATCAAGTTGAATCAATTCGGTCAAGAAGAATTGGATCGACGTAAGCTAAATGCCTTAAAAGGCGGGTGTGGATGCACCAGTGGTGGTTGTGGTTGTGGAGGAAGTTCTGACTGGAGTTACTACAACAATTTTGGAGGTAGTAATACATCTTATCACTATTAATCGTTTTTTTATTCTAAAGCCAGAATTCTTTTCTGTCATGAATATGAATTTTGGTTATAAAAAATGCAACCAATAGATATTATATTGGTTGCATTTTACAATAACTAATTAGGTCTAATATGATACAATCATTTTTTTATACATCAGAGAATAAAAATCTATACATATACGATGATCAGAGCAGATTGTCTATGTTGGCACATCCGGAATTAAAGAAAACATCTGAAAAATTGACGGATGTTAATTCGTATTATGTAAAAAAATATGCCTATTTGAAAGCGCATGGATTCTTTACAAAGTCAAAACCAACCGAATTTGCGGTATTGGAAGAATCAATAGTTGAAGACAATATAAAGAATATCAAGCAAGTCGTATTTGAAGTGACTGATTCTTGTAACCTAAGTTGTACGTATTGTGCGTTTGGGGAATTGTATGATGGATATGATGAAAGAATCAGTAAGAAAATAGATACTCATAAGGCCATTCATTTATTGAAATTTATTTTTAACCATAAGCCTAAAAAGAAAAATGATAAATTGTCCATTAGTTTTTATGGCGGCGAGCCACTCTTGAATATGACGTTTATCGAACAAATTGTAGAACTTTCTAAAGAATTGAATCTTACCAAGCAATTTGATCTTGAATATACTATGACAACTAACACTACGTTGCTTCATAAGTATATGGATTTTTTAGTTGCCAATAATTTCCGTTTGTTAATCAGTTTGGATGGTAATGAGAAATGCCATAGCTATCGAACATTTAAAAAAGACAACGAAAATTCCTTTCAAAAAGTAATTGAAAATTTGGATCGACTTCAAAAAGACTATCCAGACTATTTTCTAAAAAATATATCGTTTAATGCTGTTCTACATGACAGAAATACAATAAAGGAAATTTATGAATTTATTTATACACGATATAATAAAATACCAAGAGTATCAGAATTAAACACAAGGCATATTAGGCCGTGTAATAAAGATAGATTTAACAGTATGTATCACAGTGTGGCAGACAGCGATTCCGAATTCCGTAAGGTGAATTCTGAGTTGGCTCGTTTAACACACAAAAATTCGCTGTCATACATAGAGTTAACAAATTATCTGAAATATATTTCGATAAATTATTACATATCCAATATAAGAGAATTATTGTATAGTATTGAAAAGCAGTTGCCTACAAGTACTTGTACGCCATTCTCAAAAAAGGTTTTATTGACCAATCGAAACAAGCTGTTGCCTTGTGAAAGAATAGACTATCGGTATTCGATGGGAAAAGTGGATGAAGATATAGAATTCAATATACCAGAAATTACGCAGCAATACAATTTTTATTATAAACATATCCAAAAGTTTTGCCAAACCTGTTATGCTTATAAGTATTGTGGTTCTTGTCTGTTTCATATTGAAAATATAGATAAAGCAAATGAAGAGGGGTTTGTTTGTCAATACCATCAAAATCAGAAGGATTTTGAGAATAGTTTGAGAAATATTTTCACTTTCCTTGAAAAGTATCCGCAAGATTATGCTGAAATAGTAAAAAATGTAGTAATAGAATAAAGATTATGAAGAACGTATCCGATTATTGGTTTACTATTGAACCTTATGTGTTTGTTGATATAAAAAGTAAACATATTTTATTATATAATACACTTGATGGAGTTACAATCGAGTCAACGAATGAGAAAATTGTAGAGCTATTGCAAGAAACTCTTCAAGAAAAAAATTGCGGTGTCGCTTTATTGACTCACGAACGATATCGGCAGGAAGAGATTTGTTGTTTTGTTGATGAACTTCGTGAAAAATTCATGGGAGATGTAATAAATGTTTCTTTATCGGATGGCAAACCGGTTCAGATATTGCCCTTTTACAATTATTCAAAGGAACAGGAACTATACAAAAAAAATAATTTTTCTTCGTATAAAAATATACTGGAAAAACTATTTGAAATATCTTTACATATAGATGCGACAACTAATATAACAAAGTTAATTCATTTCTTGATAACGCTTCCGAAAAATCTGACATTTAATATTGTTGGTAATATGGAGGAGGTTCCCAATTATGGTGAATTATTTTCTTATCTGGATCACTGTTCTTCACCAAAAAATCTTTTGTGTTCCTACAAAAATATAATTGCTCTTCAACCGATTTTTGCGCATAATTTTTCATACCAGATTTCTGTTAGTTTTCCGATAGATGTGGAACGGTGGAATCACGCAATGAAAGTCTTGCTTAGTCAAGCTTTGCCGGTGGAATTTGTGTTTGAGGTATCATCCGAAGAGGATGTTCAGCAGTCGGAGCGACTCATTGAACAATATCAGATAGATAAATACAGATTAAAGCCCAATTATACCGGAAATAATATTCGCTTTTTTGAAAACGAAGTTTTTCTTTCGAAAGAGGATATTTTATCCTCTCCTATGACCATGAAAGATTTTTTCGCTCGCCAGGCCATGAATTTGTATGACTTTGGAAAAATCACCATTCTGCCTAATGGGGATGTGTATGCCAATCTTAACCACCCTTCGTTGGGAAATATCCATGTCAACAATATCCAAGAAATCTTACACAAAGAAGTTGAAGAGGGCAAATCGTGGTTTCGTGTTCGTAATCAAGCCCCCTGCACGGATTGTGTTTATCAATGGATTTGCCCGTCTCCATCCAATTATGAGATAGCTATTGGACGTTCCAATCTTTGTCATGTAAAAGAATAACAGAGTAAACAAAATAATATGCAAATGAAAACATTCAGTTTTATAGGAATAACCACCCTGTTTGCAATGACAGGGTGCAGAGGCGGTCATTCTTCGACCGATGAGTTTATAACCGTGGATGTAGATGAAGGTTATTCAACTAAAAAAGAACTGGTCCTGCAAGACTTCATGGATGTGGAATACATTCCTCTGGAAACAAACGATGAGTTTATTAATCAGGGATATGTACAAGCGGTTGGTGAAAAATACATAATAGTGGCAAATTATAATAATGATGGGAATATATTCGTATATGACCGGAGCGGAAAGGCCATCCGTAAGATAAACCGTAAAGGACAAGGAGGGGAAGAATATATAAATTTTAGATGTGTTACGTTGGACGAAGAAAACAATGAAATATTTATAAATGATCACTATAAGAAAAGAATAAAGGTTTATGATTTAGAGGGAAATTTTAAACGCAGTTTGAAGCAGAAAACAGAAGGTGACTCTCAGTTCTATTGGGAAATATTCAATTATGACAAAGAAAATCTGATTTGTTACGATGAAATCAATGCTGAGATACCCTTCCTGCTCGTATCGAAGCAGGACGGGAGCATAACCAAGGAAATAAGACCTTCCTTTAAAGAGAAGAAGTACTTTTTTCAAGTCTTACGGATGGAAAATAGTACAAGAGCTGCCGGACCGGGATCTTACAGCAGAATCACTCCGTTTAATGGTAATTGGATGCTATTAGAACCCTCATCAGATACGATCTACACATTGATGCCCGATTGCAGTTTACGTCCGTTTATCGCACGAACGCCACCTATCCATACCATGGATCCGGAAGTGTTCTTGATTCCGAGGTTGATATCCAATCGCTATTATTTCATGGAAGGTATAAAAAACGTATATGATTTCAGGAAAGAAGAAGGATTCCCTAAAACCTACTTTGTGTATGATACCCAAGAAAAGGAGTTTTCTAGGTATATTATATACAATGGAGATTATACTTCTAAAAATGAATTCTATATGGTTATGCTGACCCCTATCAATGCCCAAGGTGAATCATGGGCTACCCTGAACGCTTTCGATCTTTGCCGGGACTATCAAAAGGGAAAGTTGAAAGGCAAACTAAAAGAAGTGGCCGCGACATTGGAAGAGGATGACAATCGGGTGGTAATGTTGGTGAAATCTAAAAAGTAAAAAAATATCGCAATGTCGGAAAACAATACTATTCAAATAAAAAAGGATCTGCAACAAATTACCGATATGCTCTTGCTTAACGGTACATTAACCGAATGTCCTGGGTTGGTACATGGTAAGATGGGAATCGCTATTTTCTTTTTTCATTATGCACAATATACAAATAATATGTTGTTTGCTGATTATGCTATGGACTTGATTGATCAAATATTGAATCAATTACATGTCAACAGTCCAGCAAATTATAAAAAAGGGATAGCTGGTATCGGTGTCGGATTCGATTATATGATCCGAAATAATTTTCTGGACATTGAAGATGATATTTGTGAGGATTTTGATGGAAGAATGTATCGGGCTGTGAAATATGATCCCTGGCAGGATTTCAGCCAATACAACGGATTAACTGGCTATGGGCGGTATTGGATGACACGTCTGAATTTCCCTACGCCCGCAATGCAGGCACGTGAATGTCTAACATCTATTGTTAAATTGATCGAAGAACATTTACCGGATATATCCGCAGAAGAGCAAATTGATGTGTATTGCTTTTTATATGATTTGCAAGAAATATCCGGTTCTGATCGTTACACTGGGCTTTTGGAACAATGTCGGAGGATATGGGGAGTACAATCACCGGATTTAATCCAAGCTATTCCACGATTAAAGGAGTCAGTCGTTGGTAATATTGCGCGCGTTTATCTACATCATCGTTATTTGCACGAACCGATACACGACAACGTTGATATTACTTTGAAACAAATTCCGGATTTGGAAATGGGAAAAGCTCCCGTTGCTACAGGACTTCTTAATGGATATGCAGGTGAGGGCATGATACGGTTGGCCGCATTGGATCGAGCAAATATATCATGGGTGAATCTATTGTAACTCGCATTGAATATGAATTTATATATTTTCAATCAAACCCGGCGTGGAGCGGTATTTGGCGTAGGCACTTATATCCATGAATTGGTTACCGCCTTGAAAGGCCGTGATATAAATATTTGTGTCGTAAATCTAATATCCGAAAAGCCTCAAATACAAACAGAATGGATAGATGGAATTCAATATTGGCACTTCCCTTTAGCCATATCGGATCAACGAACGACAAACGACCAAGAACAATGGGATTTGTATTATCGGAATGTCGTTTATTTGCTTCGACTACATATCAAAGACAAAGATAACTTGATATTTCATCTGAATTTTTTTGAAAGCGGGAAATTGGCAGAAGAACTGAAAAATGCGTTTGATTGCCAACTTGTAGCAGTCTCTCACTTTTTCGATTGGGGCTTTACCATTTATGACAATCCCGAACGGTTATCCCGTATTTTGAAACAAAAGCATCCGGATGCGTTGGAGAAAAGGCTGCAAACGATGTTTGAGGTGGAAAGAACCTATTATTCGACAGTAGACCACATCATTTGCATGACACGCTATATGAAAGATATTTTGTGTAAGAATTATGGCATTGATATCGCTAAAATATCTGTAGTTCCGAATGGCTTACAGGATATGTCCGATAGGTTAGACTGCATAGCTCTTCGTAAGAAATGGAATTTATCGGCAGAAGAAAAAATAATACTTTTTGCCGGTCGCTTTGATGAAATCAAGGGAATACTTTTTTTGATCAAAGCCTTTCGAAACGTCTTAAAAATTTATTCGAATTGCCGTCTCATAATGGCTGGTAGCGGTAATTATGATATATGCTTCCAAGAGGCTAAAGATATTTGCACGAAAATAACATTTACCGGATTATTGAATAAAAAAGACCTGAATGAAATCTATCAAATAGCAGACATTGGGATTGTACCATCCTTATTCGAACCATTCGGCTATGTGGCTATTGAAATGATGATGCACGAATTGCCTGTGGTAGCCACAACTACATCGGGATTAAATGAGGTGGTTAATAATGCTTGTGGGTTAAAAATACCTCTTACCATACTATCTGAAAGTGTGGAAATAGACGTTATGTTATTGTCGGAAAAGATTATATACTTGTTGCAACACCCAATCGAAGCCAAACTAATGGGACAAAACGGACGGAAAAGGTATCTTGACAATTATGCTTCGGAAATATTCCGTATCAATATGGTAAAAACATATAATTCTTTATTTCAATAATGAACCTATATATTTTTCACACATCGAGCGAAGCAGCGGTATATGGGATTGGCACCTATATTCGCGAACTAACCACCGCACTTCGTCATAGCAAGATTAAGGTATGCGTGGTAAATTTAAGGGCGCACGTACCTCAAATGCAAATGGAGGAGACAAGCGATGGCATAAAGCGATGGTATTTTCCGGAGCCTATAGAACAAATGGCGACTGATCTCCTAAATGATTTGTATTATAAAAATATTGTATACCTGCTACAATTATACATTGAGGATAAAAGCAATCTGATATTTCATTTGAATGCCAACCATAGCAGTAAATTTGCAAAAGAATTAAAAAAGGCGTTTGATTGCAAGATTGTATTGACTATACATTATTTCGATTGGTGTTTCAAACTGTTAGGCAATTTGACTCATTTTAGGCAATTATGTAAAACGCAGGAAACGGTTCAGAACCGTGAGGATATAGAATATTTGAAAGAGGAGTTCCAAAAAGAAAAGGAAACTTTTGACGTAGTGGATCATATTATTTGTCTTTCGAAAAAGACAATGTCTGTATTGCAAGATGATTACAAAATAAAGCCGGATAAAATCACAGTCGTATATAATGGGCTTACCGATAGTAAAATCAGTGTTGAAAAATCAGCGTTAAGGAAAAAATATGGTATATCCGATGCTCCAATTTTTCTATTTGCCGGAAGATTAGACTATATAAAAGGATTAAAATATGCTTTAAGGGCATTCAAAATAGTATTAAAGACGCATCCGGAATGTCGTTTCATCATTGCCGGAAATGGAGAGTTCGATGTCCACTTGATCGAATGTGATGATATTTATATGAATGTCATCTGGACAGGGTTGATAAACAAAGAGAAACTTTACGAACTATATACAATAGCTGATATGGGGATTATGCCATCGTTTCACGAACAATGTAGTTACGTTGCCATAGAAATGATGATGCATGGATTACCAATCATAGGTAGTACTTCTACCGGTTTATATGAAATGATAGAGAATAATATTACCGGCTTACACATTCCTGTGATGGAATATGCAGATAAAACAGAAATTGATAGTTCACTATTGGCTGAAAAGATGTTATACCTACTCCAACATCCGATTGAAACCAAGCAAATGGGGCAAAACGGGCGTAGAAAGTATCTCAACAACTATTTTATAGATATATTTCGCAAGAATATGTTGAAAATGTATGAGTCATGTTGGAATCGTGATGAAGGTAAGATTAAAGTTTTGATCGTAACCGGCCAGAGCAATCATAATTGGGAAGTCAGCCACCTTGCGATCAAGCAGATTCTTGAGAACTCCGGACTTTTTACGGTCAATGTCGCCATATCGCCTAAAACAGGAAAGATCATGTCGAATTTCGACCCTGATTTTTCTTCCTATCAGTTGGTGATACTTGATTATAACGGTGACAGATGGCCAGAAAAAATGGAAAAATCTTTTTTAGAGTTTGTGAAAAATGGAGGTGGCGTGGTGGTTTACCATGCCGCAAACAATGCTTTCAAAGATTGGGAAGAATATAATCGGATCATCGGCTTTGGGGGCTGGGGTGGACGTGAAGAGACGGCTGGTCCCTATATCTATCGGCAAGCCGGTTACTTGAAGTATGATGATAAATCTTCCGGATGTGCCGGTTCACATGGTTGCCGGCATGAGTTTGTACTTCATTGTGGCAATCCGGAGCATCCAGTGACAAAAGGCCTTCCTGCTGCATGGTTGCATGCACAAGATGAATTGTATGACCGGATGCGTGGGACGGGTATTATCAAAGATGTCTTGTTTTGGGGATATTCCGATCCTACAACGAAAGGATCCGGACGAGATGAATTAGTAATGTTTACGGTCGATTACGGAAAAACACGTATCTTCCATACGACTTTGGGGCACGCCGGAAATTCGCTTGACGATAATATAGCCATGCAATGTGCCGGCTTTCAGGTTACATTGCTTCGCGGTGCCGAGTGGGCTGCTACCGGACAAGTGACACAACCAGTTCCGGATAATTTTCCAACCGAGACAACCATATCTTTACGTAAGAACTATAAGTAAAATATATAACATGCAGATCGCACCGAACTCTATTTTAGGTAAAAGCCACGGGCATACAGCTCCATCGGACAAACTGAATATAGCTGTCGTTGGTATTGGCGGTATGGGAATCACCAATATCCAGCATGTTTTTGAGACAGAAAACATCGTTGCTCTTTGTGATGTGGACTGGAAATATGCAAAGCCGGTCTTGGACTGTTTTCCGAGAGCTGGGAAATATAAAGATTTTCGCCGGATGTTTGATGAGATGGATAGGGATATCGAAGCGGTTATAGTGGCGACTCCCGATCATACGCATGCCATTATCGCTGCTACCGCTATGACATTGGGCAAACATGTGTATGTCCAGAAACCGTTGGCACATTCGATTTATGAGTCAAGATTGCTTTCCCGATTGGCTTCCGAATACAGGATTGCCACGCAGATGGGAAACCAGGGAGCTTCCGGCGAGGATGTCGATTGGGTATGTGAATGGATATGGAACGGTGAGATCGGTGAAGTGAAGAAAGTGGAAGTGGCGACCAATCGCCCAATGTGGCCGCAAGGATTGGAAACGCCAACCAAAGCGCACAAGATTCCGGCGACATTGGATTGGGATTTGTTTATCGGGCCAGCTCGAATGAGGCCGTTTAACAAGATATACCATCCTTGGAACTGGCGTGGTTGGTGGGATTTCGGAACCGGTGCTTTGGGAGACATGGGTTGCCATGTTTTGCATCCCGCTTTTAAAGCGCTTAAATTGGGGTATCCTGTATCTGTGGAGGCGGCATCCTCCCCTTTGTTCATCGATTGTGCCCCGCAGTCAGAATATGTGAAATTCGTGTATCCAGCACGAAAGAGGATGGCGAAAGTGGATTTTCCGGAAGTCGAGGTACATTGGTATGATGGTGGATTTATGCCCCAACGCCCGGAAGGGTTTCCACAGGAACGTCCGCTCATGGGGATAGCCGGTGGATTGACGATTTTCCATGGCACGAAAGATACGTTGATTTGTGGTTCTTATGGTCTTCAGCCATGGTTGTTATCTGGGCGTGTGCCAGATGTCCCCAAGACAATTCGCCGTGTAGACCGGGCGATGGATGGTGGTCATGAACAGGATTGGGTACGCGCCTGCAAGGAAAGTCCGGAGAACAGGGTGAAAACAAAGTCGGATTTTTCAGAAGCAGCAGTATTTAACGAAATGATCTTGATGGGAATATTGGCTGTCCGTCTGCAATCATTGAATAAAATATTGGAATGGGACAGGACGAACATGCAATTTACAAATATCAGCGACGATGAAAAAATCCGACAGATGATCGTAAATGGTTTTACAATCAAAGCGGGGCATCCTTCATTCAATGCAAAAATGTCAGATCCGGTTCATGCGAAAGAATTTGCTGCCGAATTGATCAAACATACTTATCGTGCAGGTTGGAATCTGTCGGAAATGTCATAATTTGCATAAAATGGTTTATTTAAAATCTATCCAAGCACAGGTTTCTGTAATTATGTTTCAATATTATTACTGTCCGCTAAAACTTAACAGTTTGAAAAAGTAAGCCACCGATAGAGCGTAAGATATTGTTAATCCGATTCAGTACCTTTGCCTCCACACTTAAAAAAGTAAGATTATGGAAAGTAAAGATTATTTCGAGAAGGTTATGCAGGGTAAGCATCAACAGAAGTACACTTGTAGATTTGTATTATAACAACATGGGGCAGCTGGTATCTGGAGTCCGAAAAGGATGATCTGGGAATCAACGACCCGGAAATAAACGAACTATTTGACCTTTTGATAAGTGACCCACAAGATAGCGAGGAGAAACAACATCCATTGCTAAGCCTGTGCCGAAATTATGTAAATAACGGATAGAATTCCATTCATCGCTATAAGTTTTGAACAAAAAGAAGGGATCACGAGAAAAAATAACCTATTTTTGTGACTAGGCATAATTGAGCGAACGTATCGCCCTAAGTGTTTAACCTTAAATCGTAAGAATAATGAAATGGATAATCACAATTTCAGCGATCCTCCTCTTTGCGTTAGCGGGATGTGGAAAAGATAAACAATCAACAAATGAACTCATCACAGTTGATGTTATAAAGAATTATCCTGAAAAGGAATTGACACTACAGGATTTCATGGATGTGGAATACATCCCGTTGGAAACAAATGATGAGTTTGTTACCCAAGGCAAAGTAATGGCCATTGGTGCAGAAGTTATATTAATAACCAACTGGGCCAACGACGGGAATTTGTTTGTTTTTGACAGAAAAACCGGCAAAGCCTTGAAGAAGATAAACAGGAAAGGGCAAGGTGGCGAGGAATATATAGGTATTACGGAGATTGTTCTGGATGAAGCAAACAAGGAAATATTTGTCATAGCCTATACCGGAAGTAAAATCTCAGTATATGATCTAGACGGAAATTTTAAAAGGAGTTTCAAAGCCGCAGGTACGGAATCTCATGTAAATACATTTAATTACGACCGGGAAAATTTGATCTCTTATGTACCGGATAATAGTCTGGAAAACCCGTCAAACGCCATACCTCCATATTATTTAATCTTTTCCAAACAGGATGGAAGTATCACCCGGAAAATATCAATTCCTTTTGATGAAGTTAAAAGCCCGGTCGCAAGAGACGGGGAAAACTGGGAGAACTGGGCCGCTCCAGTTCCAACCGCCATGTATCAAATAGTTCCAGATCATACCAATTGGGTACTTATGGAGACATCATCCGATACCATATACCACTATTTGCCGGATGCTAATACGACAATCCCCCTTATCGTAAGAACCCCCTCCATACACTCCATGGATCCTCCTGAAGTATTTCTTATACCAACCGTTTTTACCGACCGTTATTATTTCATGAGCCTGTTGAAAGCGGAATTTAATTTTGAAACAGGGAGAGGGTTTCCAATTTCCGGTTTGATGTACGATAGACTGGAAAATTCTTTATTCATACCTAAAATATACAATGGTGATTATACCAGCAAAAGAGAAGTGGATATGACGTCGAGACCTTTAGATCCGGAATTCGTAATCGGACAGTCATTGCAAGCCCACGAACTTGCCGAGGCTTACGGGAGAGGACGATTGAAAGGCAAACTGAAAGAGATCGCAACTACATTGGATGAAGAGTCCAATCCGGTGATTATGCTGATAAAACATAAGAGATAAGAACTAAATCATGTCTATATCCTAATGTTTCAATTTATGCTAAGATCGTTTCCACATTATCAGCAATTGGATTCTATGGACTGTGGTCCTAGCTGCCTCCGTATGATCGCCAAGTTCTATGGCCGTGTGTACTCGATCCAGAACTTACGGGAGAAAGCCTTCATCACCCGGGAAGGAGTCTCCATGCTCGGTATCAGCGAGGCGGCGGAAGCGATCGGGTTCCGAACACAGGGCGTGCGGATCACGGTGGAGGAATTGGAAAAGGAATGTCCCCTACCCTGCATACTGCACTGGAACCAATG